>CAJMRO010000112.1:0-5374 GCA_905215825.1 uncultured bacterium | reverse complement strand
GGCAGCCTGCCGGGCGCGGCTGGGAAGAGTGGCGCGTAGAGCAAAGCGAGCGCGACCGCAGCGGGAATGCACCGAAGTAGCTGCTGATAATTTTGTCCCACGTTGCTACTCTTGGCATGTTCGGTCCCCTTTGGGGTACCATGAAAAGCGTCTGTATTTCGATTTTTCCGGGAGGCTTGTATGAGTCCCATTCAAATCGCCCTGCTGCTGCTCGCCGTTGCCGGCGTGTGGGCCATCGCTGAGCTCGCGCTTACCCTGCGCAAGACCCGCAATGTTGTCGACTCGCTCGATAAGACCGTGAACGACCTCAACAACACCATCGCCGAGGCTCAGCCTGTGGTGGCAAAGCTCGATGGCGCTGTCGATGAGCTTACGCCGGCGCTTGCCCAGATGGAGCCGCTGCTTAAGTCGAGCAAGACGGCAGTTGATGCCCTTACCTCCAATCTCGTAGAGGTCGAAGCCGTGGTTCGCGACATTTCTGAGGTTACGGGCAGCATGGCCGAGGCCAGCAATGCTGTGTCTAGCGTGACCGACTCTGCCGCCGGTGCTGTGCAGAAGCTCTTCAATAAGGTGAAGGCTCCTGCAGCCGACGCCGATCGCAAGCTCGCCGCTGCCGCTGCGGAGGCCGAGCTGCCTACCGAGCGCGTCCTAATTGGCGAGGACGAGGCTGCCGCGGGCGACGATGATGGTCAGAAGTCTGTATCCAAGCCGGCTCAGTATTACACCTACACGCCCGCCGAGACCTCTGAGGAGTCCTGCGATGAGTAGCGAAGCAACTTGCCCCATTACGCTGACCGTTGCCGGCGACCCGCGTCTGGCGCGCCTTGTGCGCATGACGGCGGCAAATGTCGGTGCGCTCTGCTCCATGTCCGTCGATCGCATCGAGGACATTCGTATGGCTGCCGAGGAAGCATTTATTTTCGGCTGCACGGCTGTTGATTCCGATGACATCTCGATCAAATTCGATGTCGACGAATCTCACGTTGGCATGACCTTTACCTTTGGCGACCAGGCCACCGTCGACGAGGATGACCAGGCCGCTGTGTATGCCGAGCTCATTTTGGCGAGCGTGTGCGACTCCTACGAAAAGACTGCGGCGCCCCTGACGCTTTCCCTCGACCTCAAGGCGGATATCTAATATGACCGAACGTTCCCGGAGCGGTAAGACCGCTTGGGACAAGGAGAAAACCCGCGAGCTGTTTCGTTGCTATAAAGAGACCGGTGACCCGGACGCACGCGAGCAGCTCGTCATGTCCCACATGAACCTGGTAAGGTTTCTTGCCAACAAGTTTAAGAACCGCGGCGAGCCGCTCGATGACCTGATGCAGGTTGGTTATTTGGGCCTGCTCAAGGCTATCGATCGCTTTGACCCTGAGCGCGGACTCGAGTTCACCACGTTTGCCACGCCTACCATCTTGGGCGAGATCAAGCGTCACTTCCGCGACAAGGGCTGGAGCGTGCGCGTGCCCCGTCGCTTGCAGGAGCTCTCGGCCAAGGTCAACCAGGCTACCGATAAGCTCACCAACGAGCTACAGCGCTCGCCTAAGGTTGAGGAAATCGCTGAGTACTTGGGCGTGACTGTCGATGAGGTCCTCGAGGCTATGGAATCGTCTTCGGCCTATACCTCGGTGCCCATCGAGGCTCCTGGTGCGTCCGATTCCGACGATGCCCCTTCGATTCTCGACCGTTACGCCGACGACGACAACGAGCTCGACTTTACCGATGACCGCCTGGTGATCGAGGAAGCCATCCGCGATTTCTCGCCGCGCGAGCGCGAGGTGATCGAGCTGCGCTTTGTGAAGGGCATGACCCAGATCGAGATTGCCAAGAAGCTGGGCATCTCGCAGGTGCAGGTTTCGCGTCTGCTGCGCCGCACGCTTAAGAAGATTCAGGACAAGATCGACCCCGACGGAGTGATGATTCGTTCATGAGTGAGCACCCCCAACAAACCGATCGCGTGCTGCGCGACACCCGCATTCTGACGCTGCGCATTTGGGCTGTTGTCGGCTGCATTGTCATCGCCGCTGTCATCTTTAACCTTATGGGCATCCTGGCACCGGTTATTGAGTTTCTTGCCGTCGGTTCCATCATTGCTTTTGTGATGTCCCCGATCACCAACTGGCTCGAGCACCATGGCGTGAATCGCGGCATCGGTTCGCTTGTCGCGCTTATTGTTGTTGTTGCCGTGCTCGTCGGTGTCGTTTGCATCTTGTCGCCGATTCTCTTTGGTCAGATCATGGAAGTCCTGAGCCGCCTGCCCGAGCAGCTTCGTGTTGCGGGTGGCGATCTCAATGAGATGATCTCGCATGCCAAGACGCTCAACAACACGCCGCTCAAGGAGTATTTGGACGATAATCTTTCGTCCCTGGTTACCGTGGCATCGAAGTATGTGTCTCAGATTGCTGCCGAGCTTGGTCGCGGTGTGTTCCCGCTCATCACCAATACGGCCTCGCAGTTGTTCGTGATCTTCCTTGGTCTGGTGCTTGCCTACTGGATGGCCTGCGACTACCCTCGCATGCATCACGAGATTTGCACCATCATCGGTCAGGAGAAGGAGACCTCGTACCGCTTTATGGTCGCCATCCTTTCTCGCTCTGTCGGCGGCTACATGCGCGGTATGGTCGTGACGTCCATCTGCGGTGGTTTCCTCGCCTTTATCGGTTTTATGATCATCGGTCATCCGTATGCGGCGCTCATGGCTATCTTTACCGGCATCATGCATTTGGTTCCGGTCGTCGGTCCCTGGGTGAGCGCAGCAATCGCCACGGTACTCGGTTTCATGTTCAGCCCCATGTTGGCGTTATGGACGCTCATCGTGACGATGGTCGCGCAAAACGTCACCGACAATGTGATTTCGCCTAAGGTCATGCAGAGCTCAGTGCAGGTGCATCCCATTATGAGCCTCACGGCGCTCGTTATTGGTTCGGCACTCATGGGGCCCATCGGCATGATTATTGCCATCCCGCTTTGTGCGGCCCTCAAGGGCATCTTCGTGTACTACTTCGAGAATGAGACCGGCCGTCAGCTTGTGGCCTATGACGGCGCCGTGTTTAAGGGCACGCCGTACCGCGATGCCGATGGCAACCCGGTCGCCGCCTACGACGCGCTCGGCGACGACACTTTCATTTACGAGTCCGAGCTCATCGGCAACGAGACTGCGCCCGAGGCCCAAGCGATGCCTAAGCCCGAGTTCGATAATCCCTGGATCAAGCTCTCGGGTTTGCAACCCGATGCCACGGGCTTCTTCAAGAATCCCTTCGCCAAGGACGATGACTCCAACTCGGACGACGATACCAAAACCGGCATCGACGGCTCCATGGACGATGACGACAACTAGCGGGGTAATTCGGATTAATATTCATACGCGCTAACATGCAATTTCGCTGAAGGGCCGGCATTGTGCCGGCCCTCTTTTTTGCACAGGCGCGGCGGGATGGTAATATCGTTACGTTTGAACTGTTTCGATGTGAAACCGAGGAGATTCCCTCTATGAGTGCTGACTACCCGTCAATGACTACGGCCGAGATTCGCTCCAAGTTCCTCAACTTCTTTGAGGAGCGCGGTCTTAAGCTCTATCCTTCTTCGTCCCTCGTCCCTGACGATCCTTCGCTGCTGCTTGCCAACGCCGGCATGAACCAGTTTAAGGAGTACTACCAGGGCAAGAAGACCATGAAGGAGATCGGCGCTATCTCCTGCCAGAAGTGCGTCCGCACCAACGACATCGATTGCATCGGCGAGGACGGCCGTCACCTGTCCTTCTTTGAGATGCTCGGCGACTTCTCCTTTGGCGGCGTCTCCAAGCAGCAGGCTTGCGCCTGGGCCTTTGAGCTCATCACCAAGGAGTTCAAGCTGCCGCTCGACCGCCTGTACTTCACCGTCTTTACCGAGGACGACGAGACCCACGACGTGTGGCGTTCTCTGGGCGTTGCTGAGGACCACATCTCCCGCCTGGGCGAGGACGATAACTTCTGGGCCGCTGGCCCCACCGGTCCCTGCGGTCCGTGCTCAGAGATCTACTTTGACATGGGCGAGGAGGTCGGCTGCGGCAGCCCCGACTGCAAGCCTGGCTGCGACTGCGACCGCTTCCTGGAGTTCTGGAACCTCGTCTTTACCCAGTACGACCGCCAGGAGGACGGCTCCATGCCGGAGCTGCCGCACCGCAACCTCGATACGGGCATGGGCCTGGAGCGCATGGCCGCCATCATGCAGCACAAGACCGCCAACTACGACGGCGATCTGATGCAGCACCTCATCAAGCTGGGCGAGAAGATTAGCGGCAAGATCTATGACGCCGACGATTACTCTGGCGCCAGCCGCTCCCTGCGTATCATCGCCGACCACTCCCGTGCCGTCGACTTTATGATCTCGGACGGCATCCTTCCCGGTAACGAGGGTCGCGAGTACGTCCTTCGCCGCCTGCTCCGTCGTGCCGTGTTCCACGGTCGCCTGCTGGGCATCGAGGGCGCCTTCCTGACCAAGTTCATCGACGAGGTTAACGCTCAGATGGGTGAGGCTTATCCCGAGCTGCTCAAGAATGTCGCGCTCGTCAAGGGTATCGTCGCCTCCGAGGAGGAGCGCTTCTCCACGACGCTCGACAACGGCCGCGTCTATCTGGACGAGGCCCTGGCAGCGCTTGCCGAGGGCGCCGTGCTTTCGGGCGATGTCGCCTTTAAACTGCACGACACCTTTGGTTTCCCCATCGATCTGACCGTCGAGATCGCCGGCACCGCTGGCCACGACGTCGATATGGACGGCTTCACTGCCTGCATGGAGGACCAGAAGGCCCGCGCCCGCGCCAATGCCAAGGGCGACGCCTGGGGCAGCTTCAACGACGTGTGGGTCGAGCTTTCGGACAAGGTCGCAGCGACCGAGTTCGACGGCTATGACAACGATGTGATCGAGGGCGCCAAGGTTGTCGCCATCGTGCGCAACGGCGAGTCCGTCGAGTCCGCTGCCGCCGGCGAGGATGTCGAGGTTGTGCTCGACCGCACCCCGTTCTATGCCGAGATGGGTGGCCAGCAGGGCGATGCCGGCAAGCTTTCCGCCGAGGGCGTTGTTTTGACCGTTGCCGACACCAAGAACCACAACGGCCTGTATGCCCACGTCGCGCACGTTGCCGAGGGCACGCTGGCTGTCGGTGCCGCTGTTACCGCCGCGCTCGACGCCGAGCGCCGTGGCTTCCTGCGCCGCAACCACACCGCCACGCACCTGCTCGACGCTGCGCTGCGCAAGGTGCTGGGCACGCATGTCGAGCAGAAGGGTTCGTTCGTGACGCCCGACTACCTGCGTTTCGACTTTTCGCACTTCCGGAAGGTGACGCCCGCGGAGCTGCGCGAGGTGGAGCGTCTGGTCAACCGTGAGATCCGTGCCAACC
>CAJMRO010000111.1:0-5374 GCA_905215825.1 uncultured bacterium | reverse complement strand
CAAAGACCAGCTCGGAGGGGTCCTCGGCAAAGCGCACGCGACACGGCAGGTACTCAAACGAGACCAACATGGGGTCGCTTTCCTTAAAGAAACCCTTTAAAAACCAGCGCTGGCGCGCGTCGGGCTTGGTGTTGGGCTCAAACAGGCCGTAGATGGTCTCGTAACGGCGCGTGTACAGGCCGGTGTTGAACAGGCAGCGGTCGTCGTCGAACACCAGCGGCAGGTTGGACGGCGCGGTCTGGTCCACGTCGCGCTCGGTCAAAAACACCGCGCGGCTAAACGAAAACGACAGGTAGTTTTTGAGGATGCGGTTGCCGGGACCCCAGTCCTCGGGGTCGGCAAGGTCGGCCAAGCGGTCGTAGCAGGGCTCGGGGCAAAACGCGAAGTCGTACACATTGCTGCACAGGGTGCTGGGGATCTCCATATGGTGTCCAATCCATTTCATAGCTGGCGTGCGGATGCTTAGATTCTATACGCGCGGCGGGTCGTCCGTGCCCGCAATGCAACCGCGGCGCAGCTCCTCGGCGAGCCCGCTGGTCGTACGGTTTCCAGATACGAGGTCTTGGATCCAGGCGTAGTACTGGTTGTCTTTGGGCTCGGGACTGTCGGACAGCACGACCGGAGTGCCGGCGAACCTTAGAACGGACAACGCAAAGACAAGGCTGGTGCATTTGTTACCGTCCTCAAAGATGTGGTCCTTGACCATGTGCTCGGCCACGTAGGTGACCTGGTCAAAGATGTCAGCGAAGCGGTCGGCCGGCGATTGGCCGAATATCGTACAGAATGCACCCGCAAGCACGGACTCGACGCGTCCAAGCTCAAGCGCGGCCCGGCCGCCTGCGGCGTCGGTTGTATAGCAGCGCCCGACCGTCATCAGCGTGCTGTGTAGGCGCATCACAGCCGCGGCAACAGCTTCGAGCGAACCGGCATCATCAAGCACGAGTGGCGCGAACGGATGAGCGCCCCGCTGCGTAGCCGCCATCATGAGTCCTCCAAGAGCCTGAGCGCGTTGGGCATGCCCGCAATGGTCAGTCGAATAGCTTCATCGATCGACGTGACGCCGTCGAGCAAAATCGGTGATGATGAATTTGCCTCGTGTGCAGTTGGATGACCTTCTTTAGCAACGCGATTGGCGTCGTCATCTAGTTGAACGTAGTTCCAAGGCATGACTGCCTCCTCTATAGCTTTACGGATGGAATAGCCCGCGAGTCGTACTCCAGGGCAACCGGCTGCCAGACGAGGTCTTCGATGGCGCAGCTTAGGGTGCTTGCGAGCGCCAATGCCGAAGAGACCGAGGCGCGGCGTAGGTCGAGCTGGTTCTGCTCGTAGAGCTGTATGGCGCGAAGTTTAACCCCCGATTGGGCAGCCAGCTGTTTTTGCGTTAGGCCGGCCGCCTTTCGTGCCGCTTTGAGGCCCTTTTTGTCTGCCTGGGCTTTGTTCCATTTATCAATGACAATCTGGACGAATTTGTCTTCGGGGGCCTCGTGGAGAGGATGGTACGAGCCGATAATCCAATCAAGCGGAGCGACTTCGAGTAGCTCATTAAAGCCAAGGCTGCACATCCATTGCGCATAGGCCAAAACCCAGCCCGCCCAATACTGGGGCGAACGGTCGAACGGATAGGTCTCCCTGCATTCGACGGGGGTCAGTCCCGCATGTGCGATAATATCGCGCGCGAGCTCGTCGCCCGCCATGCCGCAGACGACGCGAGGTATACCGCGCTCAAACTGTTTCATCTCAAAAGCGTTCGACAGGATCGTCGTCAACTCGGCTGGAGTCAGTCCTTGGTCGCAGAGGGCGAAATCGACTGCCTCGCCCAGCGTTCTCATGGCATCCTCGAGATACATCTCACTGTAGGCGTGGGTCATTTTCTGTCATCCCCTCTCGAACGATATCGACGATACGAATTCCCTCAAACGGGTTTTCGGTAAGCAATTCCCGATACTGCGCCCTTGCCAACTCATCTCGGTCCTTGGCCAATGGGCCATATTGAGCTTGTGGCGCACGTTCAAATCCAGCAAAACGAATGCTCTTAAACGCGCGCTCGCTTTTGAGCACAATCTGTTCTCCAAGGTTGCCGAGCCTCATCGCTCGACCGAGCTGGTCAACGGTGATCGTATTGTTTACAAACGCCCTGGCATAGCTGAAGTACGAGTCATCCGCACGCCACCCTCTAATCACATCGTAAGCGTTAGCATCAGGCAAAAAATGATCGCGAAGGTATTCGCACGCCACCACAGCGACGGCGGTGTCCTTTCGGAATGAACGATGCTCTACAAGCAACGCTATCCAATGCAGAACTGAATATTGCGGCGATAGCAGGTCGAGTACCTTGAGATCGGCCATGTCGAGTTCATATCGATTTGCAAAGCCGTCTGCGTCCCTAGAGCACGCCCATTCCCTTGCAAGGTCGAGGCTCTCTGTGCAATAGAATCCCTGTCCATAGTCATTATGGACTTTCCCCAGGCCAAGCTGGGGAGTCTCAATGATTTTCTGAGAACCATGCCACAGTTCCACGCGAGTCTCCTAACAGGTATCGCTCTAACGATAGTTTAGTACACCATCGCTAGAGCGATACCTGTTATCAGGCGCATTCGACTGCCGCCCTTGCTCCAGGCTCTCAGGCAGAATAGATATCGCTTGGTATTAGAGGCGCCTCCAATCAATGCGATTGAAGGCGCCTTCTCCGCGAGCATTGTTTTGATTGCGTTGGTCGTGCTCTGCGACCAAGATCTTCTCGGTAGGCTTTCTTTTGATTCCGTTGGTCGCGCCTTACGACCAAATTCTGGGACAAGCATATAAATAAACGGAAAACGATGCAAGACGAGTCAAGAAGCCCCGCAATCGCGCTCGTTAACCCAAGGTGGCGAGGCGTTTTATCTAACCCAAATGCAGCAAGTAAAAGCAAGGCATGTAGCTAGCGGGATAGTTCCGATGTCCGCAGACGTACAAAAATGGCGAGGTACGAACCTCGCCAGTCTGACACTTCCGAGACAATTGCCTCTTCGGTGGTTGAATTCTCTCACACTTCAGGAGCTTTTAGAGCTGCTTTGATAAGATCAGCGCCGTTGTCGAAGCGCCCGGACCCCCTTGCCGCAAAGAATGCGTCACCTTCGCAGATGGCCTCGAGTGTCTCCGGGTTGGGTTCTTTGGAAGGAAAAAGTTGGGGGCTGGCATTCGCAAGCTCCTCGTCCTGTTTACAGCGCTTCATAAACAAGCACCTCTTCCTGCTCGATGCTTTTGCGAAAAGCCGGGCGCATGTGCTCTGGTGGGTTAGTGACTATATCGACCTTTCGCCCAAGTTCCTTCTCGAGTTCATGAGAGCGTTCGTAAAGCGTGCCGAACGTCATGGTGTTGCCGCAGACTAGGCGCAAGTCAATATCGCTATCGGGCGTTTGTTCGCCTCGGGCGAACGAGCCAAATAAATATGCTTCGCTGACGTCGTATTGAGCCAGCACGCGGGAGGCCGCGATGGATATGTCAGAAGGCGAAATCATGGGCCATTTGCCGTTCAACAGCAGAACTTCAGCGGGCCAGCTCCGAAACCGCCGATCCGGCTTTCTGGCGTTCGGCGAGTTCGAAGATAAGTGGGGCGTTTGATCTAACAAATTCTGACAAGAAATTGAGGTCATCAGCAGAAAAGCCTTCGACGTCGAACCATTTGACCGAAGGCAAGAAGCATTCCGCATGGTCAAAGCCAAAGTCAACCGGGCGCTCGACGGCTACGCGAACGGTTCCGTCTTCTCTTGTCTCTGAGTAGGCAAACTGGGTGCCATCATCAAGCTGAACGTAGCTCCAAAACATGACTGCCTCCTTAGTGTTTATATCCGAGAATAAAGAGCAGACTAGATGTAACGCGGCGTGAATTGAATTGCTCCCATAAGACACGAACTCTGACAGCTGGCCCTGTCTGCTGCCCTATTCAAAGAAAGTGAGGGTATTGGCGTAAACCAATACCCTCACTCAGGAGCAATTGATCGTACCTTAGGTCAAGTCTCCCACGACATGAGCCACCCTACTTACTGAAATGCAAGAACCACTGCCACGACAATGCAGGCAATGCCCAATACGAGAGGCAGCCATACCTTCTTTTCCCTGTCTTTAACAAGGAAGGTCTCGATTGCGGATGCAAGAATCAGAAAACCGCCAATAATCAGCAGGTCGAGTGCAACAAAGTTGACGGTTGTAATATCGGAAGAAAGACCTCCGGCGTTGACATTTACGAGCGTAAAGATCGCGGCAAAAATGGCGAAGAGGGCCAGGACATTGCCATAAATACGGGACTAGATATTCGCGATTTCTTCCTTTTTATCCTCGACCTTTTTGAGTTCTCCGGCATAGACGTCGGAATAATCTGCAAGTCCGTTAAAGTTGAGCTCATCAGAGAAAGCGCCGTGGTAAGGATGGGCCACCATGCCGTCAACGTGCTGAAAGGCAACCTGGGCGATGCCCTTAGACTTATCGAGCGTAATAGTGCTACCGCTTACGTTTGTAACACGATAGAACAGCCGTGTTCCATGCCCGGGGAAATATAGCGGCGCATCCAATGAAAGCCCCTGGCGAATGCGCGAATTGCGCAGAAGCACGCTCGCGGTCAAATCGTTTGGCAATGCAACACATTCAACGCAAGAGACGAATGTCGAATCTCCGGGGCCAAGCTCTACCTCGGATTGCTTGCTTTCGTTGATGTAGAATCCCTCGGTGCGCAAGTCATACGTAACCTGTCCGATGTTCGAAGCATCGGCATTGAGAAGCACCTTGCTGTCGATTAGCTCCTGAATCTTAGTATCGCTCAAGTACATACGAACCACTTCCTTAGGCATCCGAGTATAGCACCAAGGCATAGCAACAGTGACTGCCCCCAAAGGGGACATAGGGGAAGGAGCTTAGTTGGATACGGGATATCGGCCTGGACTATATCTAGCTGATGATTTGTTGCCAGAGATCGGTTTAGGCTTGACGGTTCGATTTTCTCTTCGCTTTCGGAAATCGAGCGTTTTAGCAGCGAATCGCGGCGCATAGGAGCACTATGCCGAGCAAGAAAAGCGTTAGGGATACGGCGATCCAGCAGCTATCACCGGCTTTGGGGAGCGAGGCGGCCGTCGCGGTGGCGGCCTTGGGCTTAGAGGTCTTGGTGGCCGTGGTCTTGGCCACAGTGGTCGTGGTCACCGTCTTTGTCGCCGCCGCGGGCTTCAGTGTGGGATTCGTCGACGGATCCGCAGCTGGCTCGCTGGTAGCGGGGTCGGTGCCAGGGGCGGATGGGCCATCGCCCGGCACCTCGCGCCCACCGGTCTCCCCCGCCGATGCCGTGGAATCCACGGGCTCAATCGTCACATGCGCTGCCACGGACTCGTCGGCATCCACCACGCCGCCC
>CAJMRO010000110.1:0-5434 GCA_905215825.1 uncultured bacterium | reverse complement strand
AAGGACGAGGGTCGCGTAGAAGACCGGTGCCTCGACACGGTTGATCTCGACGCGCTCGACGTGCGCGCCGAGCTTGCGGATGGCATCGAGCATCAGATCGTGTGTGATGGGGCGGGTGCCTTCCGTCCCATCGATGCCGCGACTGATGGCGGCGGCCTCGTACGACCCCGTCTGGATGGAAAGCGCGCGCAGGGGCGCGTCCGTCGAAGAATCCGCCCCGCGCTCGCGCAGGACGATGAGTGAGGGCACGGGACCGGAGGCCATGATAATGGTCTCGATGTCAACGCGGATCATTACGGCACCTCCAAATCGTGGTAAGCGTTCTCGGAGCGTTCCTTGAAAGAACTGAATAGGTATAGTACCCAAAACCGCTGCCATATGCGGTTTCGAACCTTCTTTTCACGGCGCGAGATTTCTTTTAAAAAAGTTGTTGACTCCCGCGCGGCGTCTGGGCTATTATTTCCTAGCGCGATGGACCTGTAGCTCAGTTGGTTAGAGCGTCCGGCTGATAACCGGGAGGTCACAAGTTCGAATCTTGTCAGGTCCACCATCAAAACTGTGAAGAGCCCTGAGGCGTTGCCTCGGGGCTTTTTTCTTGTCTGTGATAAATCTCATTTTGGTTTTGTGTGCTGTGCGAAAGATTGGGTAGTATAGCTATTCAATGCGGCGACCCTGCCGCGTGTTAACCGCTACGTACCGGAGGTGTTCCATGGTTCGTGTCGACATAGAGACCATCGTCATGGCCGCCGGTCCCGTGCCATCGCTTATCGTGCTTCGCGAGCGCTGCGGCAAATCGGACTCGCCCGCGCCGTTGCGTTCCCTTTCCATTCAGACTGGTTCGTTTGAGGCTGCTGCCATTAGCCGTGGCATCGATAGCGGCCGCGCCGAGCGCCCGATTACCCATGACCTGCTGCTCGATACCGTTGACGCCCTGGGCGCCAAGCTCGAGCGCATCGAGATCGTTCGCGCCGAGCCGCCGGTGTTCTACGCGACGATCGTCGTGCTGGCCGATGGCGAGGAGCGCAAGATCGATGCCCGCCCCAGCGATGCCATTGCCCTTGCCGTGCGCAGCAATGCTCCCATGTTTGTGGAGGATGACATCATGAATCGCCTGGGCACTGTTTCTACCCACGCCGAGGAAGTCGACGACGAGCAGGAGTTCGAGAAGTTCGACGAGTTCGTCCATACGCTCTCCCCTGATGATTTCTAAATGCGGGGCGGCCAGGTTGTGGAGCGTTCGCTGATGGCCGGCGGCATGTCGGCCGAGGCAGCGGCTATCGCGCGCGAGGCCCAGATGCGCTCTGAGGCTTCTGAGGCGGCGCGCATTGCCTATGTGACGCAGGCCCGCACGCTTCGCGAACGCCGCGGCTCGTTTATCAAGATGGTTGTTATCTCCGCCCTTGTCGCGGCAATCTGTTCACGCCTTCGTGGTACAGTTGGTGCGCTTGGGTTTTCGATCTCTACGGGCCTGGTGATCTGGGGTGTGGTCGACGCGGTAATGCTGACCAGTCAGATCAAGGTGCTCGACAAGCGCGCGATGGATATGATGCGCGCCCGCGACGCTGCCGCCAGGATCGCCGCCGAGGCACAGGAACTGTAACGACGCCGGACTCGATGGGAAGGTCTAAAGATGGCACAGGATATGCAGGACGCCGGTAACGTCTCCGCCGAGCTCGACGCCATGGTGTGCGATCTGATCGGCGCCTTCTTGGACGACCTGGCCGCGGGCGAGAACCCGGGCGTGGTCGTGGCGATCGAGGACGCTGCTTCCAACCGCTATCTGGCGGCGCTCGACGAGGATGGCGAAGAGGCGTGCCTCGAGGCGGCCACCAACTTTATCTCCGAGCACAAGATGGGTCTTAAGGACGAGGGCCTGGGCCGTATCGCCCGCTATGCCATCGGCTATACTGGCTGCGTCGAGATTGACGGCGGCTATCACGATGCTCTGCTCGTGAGCTTCTTCGAAACCACGCTCGAGAGTGGTTTTTCGGCATATGTGCTGTATGAGGGCATGGGCGCCGGCGATGGTTTTATGTGGAGCGACCCTGAACCTGCAGGTGAGGAAACCCCTCTCATCTAAAATCGCTAAAATAAACGAGTTTTCGGTAAAAGGCTCAATATTCCCGCCGAGCGTTGCATTGCTGGGTGGGTCGCATACGCGTGCCGGTTGTATATAGATAGAAGATAGGGGAACTACATGCGCGTAGACAATCTGAGGAACATCGCCATCATCGCTCACGTCGACCACGGCAAGACGACGATGGTCGACAAGCTCCTGCGTGCCACGGACGCCTTCCGTGCCAACCAGCAGGTCGAGGACCGCGTCCTGGATTCCAACGACCAGGAGCGCGAGCGCGGCATTACGATTCTCGCCAAGAACATCTCTATCGAGTACAAGGACGTCAAGATCAACGTCATCGACACCCCGGGCCACGCCGACTTTGGCGGCGAGGTCGAGCGCGTGCTGCGTATGGCCGACGGCGCCCTGCTGCTGGTCGACGCCTTTGAGGGCCCCATGCCCCAGACCCGCTTCGTGCTGCGTCACGCTATCGACACCGGCCTTAAGATCATGATCGTCATCAACAAGACCGACCGTCCGGGCGCCAACCCCGAGAAGGCCTACAACGACTGCCTGGACCTCATGGCCGACCTGGGCGCCACCGACGACCAGCTTGAGTTCGCCATGGAGCACGTGGTCTACGCCAGCGCCATGAACGGCTTTGCCCGTCTTGACCCCAACGACGGCAACATGGACATGTACCCGCTGCTCGATATGATTATCGACGACATGCCCGCGCCCGAGGTTGACGAGAACGCCCCGCTGGCCATGCAGTGCGTGACCATCGACCACTCCAACTTCGTCGGCCGCATCGGTATCGGCCGCGTGTACTCTGGCGCCATCCACCAGGGCGACCAGATCCTGGTTGTCAAGAACGACGGCTCCAGCGCTACCGCCACCGTCAAGCAGCTCTTTACCTTCGACTACCTGGGCCGTACCGAGTGCCAGGAAGTCGGCGCCGGCGACATCGCCGCTGTCGTGGGTATCGACCGCACCGATATCGGCGATGTCTACACCGATCCCGAGAACCCTGTCGAGCTCGAGCCCATCGAGATCGACCCGCCGACCCTGTCCATCGTCTTTGAGGCTTCGACCTCCCCGCTTGTCGGCCGCGACGGCGACATCGTGGGCGCCCGTCAGCTCAAGGAGCGCCTGTTCAACGAGGCCGAGAACAACGTGACCATGAAGATCGAGGAACTCGAGGACAAGAGCGGCGTCGAGGTCTCGGGCCGCGGCATTCTGCACCTGTCCGTTCTGATGGAGTCCATGCGCCGCGAGGGCTTTGAGTTCCAGGTCGGCCGTCCCCGCGTTCTGTTTAAGAAGGACGAGAACGGCAACAAGATGGAGCCCGTCGAGCAGGCCGTCGTCGAGTGCCCGGACGAGTACTCGGGCAAGGTCGTTGAGGTCTTCGGCACCTCCGGCGGCATCATGACGAGCATGGATACCTCGGGCATCGTGACGCACCTCGAGTTTAAGATTCCGACCCGCGGCATCATGGGTCTTAAGAACCGCATCATGAACGTCACCCACGGCGAGGGCGTGTTCTACCACACCTTCCTGGAGTACGGCCCCTATGCCGGCGAGATCGGCAACCGCCAGAACGGCGCAATGATCTCTATGACCACCGAGAAGGCCGTTGCCTATGCCCTGGGTACGCTGCAGGAGCGCGGTCAGCTGTTTGTTGAGCCAGGCACCGAGTGCTACGAGGGCATGATCGTGGGCGAGCGCAGCAAGGCTGGCGACATGGTCGTCAATATCGCCCGTACCAAGAACCTGGGCAACCAGCGCTCCTCGACCTCCGATATCTCCGTTCAGCTGGTGCCGCCCCGCACCTTCTCGCTGGAGGAGGCGCTGGAGTACATCGCCGACGACGAGCTGGTCGAGATCACTCCCAAGAACATCCGCCTGCGCAAGCGTCTGCTCAACGCCACCGACCGCAAGAAGGCTGCCGTTCGCGCCGGCCAGGTCAACAAATAAGCGCTGGGCTTTATAGCGACTAACAAGAAAGGGCGTCGACCGCAATGGTCGGCGCCCTTTTTGGTGCAAGGGGACAGGTTACTTTGCACCACGGTGGAGGAGGTTATCCCCCGAGCGGCTTTCCAGCCAAAGTAAAGTTGTTTAAACATATACATAATTCCACAGGATATAACCGCTTTGATACAAAACCGTTAACAGATAAATATCAACTGGTATTACATTAAAAGACCTCTTTACCAGCGGTTTACATGACTGTTATCTATATTGTATTTTATGCATTGTGGCATAGACGAACCGTCTTAGAAGTTGCCCCCCAATGGGTTCTTGCAATGCGCTAGGTAGGTTCTCGTAGATGTTGGGGCTTGTGTTCGATCCGACGATTCGCCGTATTCCACACTGTGTTGTAGGAATTAAGGGACAACTATGGACGCACACCGCTCGCGGTCGCTTGGTATGGCGGCCCTGATCTTCATTTTGATTAGCCTCACCGCCGCAGTTTTTCACGGCGCATCCCCCGTGCGCGCCGATGACGTTGCGAAGCCCGATCCGATTGCGATCGATGGGGATACGGCGACGGTTGATGTCAGGCTGTATACCGATGAGCACCACACTCAAAAGCTCGAGGATCCCGTAACGTCCACTTCGACGCTCTATGGAGCTTTCTCGGCACAATTCAAAGGCGGCAAGGCGCCTACGCCCGAGAAGAACATCGCTGTCTATAAGCTGCCCGACACCATTGTCGTTTACGACAACGACGGCGGCGACCTCATGGAGGGTCCGGAAGCCACTGCCGCCAAGGCTGGCACGTGGAAGATTAAGGACAATAAGGTCATCTTTGCGTTTGACAAAAACTGGCTTGCGTCAAACCCTGCGGAGATTTATGTCGGAGCCAATTTCTCGTTCGAGCTTGCAGGCAAGGGCACCGGCTCAGGCAGCAGCGCATCTGTCGTGTTCCCTGGTGTGGGAACGATCAAAATCCCTACCAAGGACGGCAAAGTCACGGGGACGAAGTCGGGGACCTTCTCCCAGGGCGCAGATGGCGTGGCCAAGGTTACCTGGACTGTTACGCTTACCGTAGAGTCATATGCTACGGACGTTAGCTTCACTGATACGCTGGGCGACAACTTCGACTTTGTGAACGACAGTTTCAAGCTCGACGGCAAGAAGCTTGACTCCCAGCCGATGATCGACGGCCAGGTCGTAACCCTCGACAGCCTGGGCAACCTTTCCCAGGGCAACCACACGATCACGTACGATACGGTGCTGAAGAGCGGCGTTGCCGCGAACGGCGGCGATTTGATCAAAGCTGAGAATACGGCAACGTGGAATTGGGCTGGCTCAAGCGACAGACACTATGACCCAATCCGAGGGCACTAAAAAGATAGGAGCCCCCGCTCG
>CAJMRO010000109.1:0-5591 GCA_905215825.1 uncultured bacterium | reverse complement strand
ACAGCGAGGATATGCCCAGCTTGGACGCCACGCGCTCGACCTTGCGGGTGGACACGCCGCACACGTACATCTCCTGCACGATGGCGGCCACCGAGGTGTCGACGCGCGACCATCGCGCGAGCATGCCCTCGGGGTAGTAGGTGCCGTGCCTGAGCTTGGGTATCTCGAGCTCCACGTCGCCCACGGCGGTCTTGAGCGCCCTGGGGCGGTAGCCGTTGCGGCTGTTCCCCCTGCCCTCGCTGCGCTCGTTGCGGCCCGCGCCGCACATCTGCTGGGCCTCGGAGTCCATCAGCGCGTTCATCACGCCGCCCAGCACCCTGCACGCGAACTCGCGCGCGTCGCCGCACTCCTGCCAAAGCCTCGCCGCCTCGAGGGCTTCGTCGCGGCCGAGGCGCAGTACACTCTCTTCTTGGGGCATCGCCTTTCCTTCCATTCGTCACCTTCATTACTCCAACGACGAATTCTAGGCGGTGTCCCCTCCCTTTCAAGAAAGGGAAGAGGCGGGGCATGCCCCGCCTCTTACACCACATCTCTGCGCGCTACCCTGAGGACGACACTAAATGACATAATCCGGCACTTGGACGGTCTTATATGACTAGCCATTGAAGGACACCTAACGACTACTCCCATTCGCGACACACTGTGTCGCGAATTAAGCTGGTCCCATTATCGAAGACCAGTGAGAGCTCCTGCCCAGAATCTCGATAGCTTAATAAAGCGCTCCCCTCCGGAAGTTCAATGAGCATCCAAATTCCAGGCTGAAAAGCAAAGGAGTATCGAAGCCGTCAATGCTCATTTCCTATCGAACACGCGGGTCAAAACAAGCTAATTAGCCTGATAAACTGTTTATATTTTTGTCTACAAAACTGTATACAAAAAGAGTATCCGTTGACCTGTGCTCGACATTATGCCGATCGATAGGAGGCGCTATGGACGCAAAGCAACTCGAAAAGATGATGGGATTTGCCCCTGGAGAGTTGGAGAAAACCGCGGAAGCCTACGAAAAAGATGAGTGGCCGAAGGGTCGCACCATCAAGCTGGGAAGGCCGCCGATTTCTGACGAGCCAAGCGTTGTTTTATCCGCACGCGTAGGTGAATCGGTCCTTGAAGCCTTTGACGCAAAAGCAAAGCGCCATGGGCAAACACGCACGGAGCGACTCAGGGAGCTCATCACGCTTGATGCAATGATTGCCTAGTTACCCACCACACCCAAACATGTACACCAGCATCCAAAGTCGACATTTTTCGACATCTTTGGATGCTGACGTACAGCTTTTGCAACATAGTCATTGGGGACGTTCTTAAATGACTAGTCGTTAAAGAACGTCCCCAATGACTAGCTAGCCGTGGAAGCGGGCTATGGGCGCAAGCGGCTGCTCGCGAAAGACGCGCTCGACGGCGGCTCGGTATTCGTCGACCTTTTTGGTCTTACGTACGAGCTTGTGAACGGTAGTAGGGTCGGCGAAAGCGCACTTGGCGTAGAACCACCACTCCTTCATGCGAAAGACCGCGTTACCGCCAATCTCTTCTGCATAGGCAGCAAACAGCGTGTCATGGAAACGCTGAAGCTCAGCTGCCGTTGCAGCAGGACCGCCGTTGACCATGCGAGCCAGAGCGGGGTTCGCGAGCAGGCCACGCCCCAACATCACATGGCGCGTGCCGGGATAGGCCTCCACCAGCGCGTCCATATCCTCAAGATCAAAAATATCGCCGTTGTAGGCGACCGGGAACGGCGCACGATCCAGCGTCTCGCCATAAAACTCTTTGCGCGGCGAGCCCGCATAACGGTCCTTTTGTACGCGCGGATGCACGATCAGCTCCGCCAGCGGCATGCGGCAATACAAATCGAGCACGCGCTCGTATTCGTCGTCGCTCTCCAGCCCCAACCTGGTCTTGACCGATACCGGCAGCGGAGAGCGCTCACACACGTCACTCAAGAACACCTCGAGCTCGTCCAAGTTGCGCAAGAAGCCCGATCCTTTACCCTTGGCAACAACCGTACCCGAGGGACAGCCCAGGTTGAGGTTGACCTCGCGGTAACCCATGTCGGCGAGCACCTGTGCCGCCCACACAAACTCATCCGCATTCTTAGACATCAGCTGAGGCACTACGTTGAGCCCCTGGTTGTTGGCAGGATCGATCTCCTTAAGCGCCTTGCCGCCAAAGCGGTTTCCCACCCGCGGCGGCGGCAAAAACGGCGTGTAATAACAATCGAGCGCGCCAAAGCACTCCGCATGCACGCGACGGAACACATGCCCGGTAATCCCCTCCATGGGGGCCAACGATAGAATCATCAACATCTACTCTCAGATCAATGCGGCAAAGGGGCTGCCCCTTCATCACATACTATTCAAGCGGTTCAGAAACTCTTCGCAAGCGCGGGAACGCAGGCGATATTTTTTCCACACCAGATACGACGCAATGGTAAGCGGCGGCTCAAATGGAACAAAACGCAGGTCGCTACATTCATCTATCTGCAGCAAGCTTCCAACGCTAACCGCACACGCGGCGCCCGAATGCACCAGATGCGACGCGTTGCCGATAAGATCGAAATGCCCCACGATGTTGAGCTCGTCGACACTGAGGACGCCACTCGACCACGCTTCTAGGTCCAGCGCTCGATTCGTGGTGCGCGAACTCACCAGCAGCGGCATATTCGCCACGTCCGCAGGCGTCAGCACGTCCCGGCCACCCCATGGACCGCTCGCGGCGACAACGGCACCAACTCGATCAGCCTCGGGCATGCGAATCCATTCGTATTTCTCGACGTTAACGGGTTCCAGCAACAACGCAAAGTCGAGCAGGCCACGCTCCAAGCGTTCCTCCACTGCATCGGCGTTACCGGTATAGAGCTCAATCGTCACTCCGGGATAATCCCGACGCAGCTCTGTAAAAGCATCGAGCACCCTCCGCATCGATTTGGTTTCGCCGGCGCCAATGCGGATAACGCCCGCAATGCCGAGCTCCCGATCCGCCAACTCCAGCTCGGTTTGCTCTACCAGCGAGACGATCTCCTCGGCGCGCTGGCGCAGGCGCATGCCATCGCTCGTAAGCACGCACGATCGATTGGTGCGCTCGAACAGCTCCACACCCAGCTCGCGCTCAAGATCGGCAATCTGACGTGACAGCGTAGGCTGTGTCACGTGCAGCACATTTGCCGCCTCGGTCATGTTTTCTTCACGCGCCACCGCCAAAAAGTAACGCAAAGTCCGTAGCTCCATTGCACCCCAACTCAATCAAGGAATCCCGCCTGCTAGCCATTTGATTTTCGCATACCCAGCAAGTCGATATAAGCAATATACATTATCAACCTATCAACGTACGCTATAGCCATCCCCTCAAGAACAAGGAGAACGGCATGCAGTACACAGCCCTCGGACATTCCGGCATCAAAGTCTCTAAACTCTGCCTGGGAGGCATGAGCTTTGGCGAGCCCGACCCCGGCCATCACCAGTGGACCATCGGACCCGACGACACACGCGCTGTCATCAAACGCGCGCTCGACGTCGGCATCAACTTTATCGATACCGCCAACTGCTACGCCTCTGGCACGAGCGAAGAGTACATCGGCGCCGCACTTCGCGATCTAGGCATTGCGCGCGAAGACGTCGTCCTTGCCAGCAAAGTCCACTTTAACGAGGGTGGCCTTTCCGCCGCGGCCATCAAGCGTGAGATCGAAGGCTCGCTCAAGCGCTTGGGCACCGATTATCTGGACCTCTACATCATCCACCGCTTCGATTACGACGTTCCCATGGAAGAGACCATGGAAGCGCTCAACGACCTGGTGTGCGAGGGCAAGGTCCGCGCGCTCGGCGCCAGCGCCATGTATGCCTACCAGCTGCACAACCTGCAGATCGTCGCGCGTGACCACGGATGGACGCCCTTTACGAGCATGCAGTGCCACTACAACCTGCTGTACCGAGAGGACGAGCGGGAGATGATTCCGGTGTGCCGCCAGTTCGACATGGCCCTTACGCCATACAGCCCCATGGCGTCGGGACACCTCTGCCGCCCCACATGGGAAAGCTCGAGCATGCGTGGCACCACCGACATGACCATGGCCAGCAAGTATGACCATGACCGTGCCATCGACATGCCCATCGTTGAGCGCGTGGCCAAGGTTGCCGCCGATCACGACGTGCCGATGCCGCAGATTGCGCTGGCATGGCACTGGGTGCGTGGCGTCGAGGCGCCCATCGTGGGTTGCTCCAAGCCCGAGCGCGTCGATGACGCCGTGGCCGCGCTCGACATAACGCTCTCCCCCGCCGAGATTGACTTCCTCGAAGAGCCCTATCAACCGCACGCGCTCGTTGGTCCCAAAGCCCGTCCCGGCGAAAAGCCGCTTGCCGGCACTACCAAAGTCAAAACCGCAAAGTGACGACATGGACGACAACATCATCAACGGCCTGCACGACGCCGACTGCAGCGAAGAACTCATCGAGCTGTACGGCTCGGCCACCAGCGACTGCGCGCGGATTTGTCTACTAAAACGGTATCGTCGCGAATTGCTCGACGATATCCACTCGGGACAACAGAAACTCGAGCGCCTTGACTATCTCATCTACCGGCTACGCAACGCTTCAACCGAATGCAGGACAAACCGCACGGCATCGCGGTCATGAGAAAGCGCCAAATGCACCTCAGCATAAGGTCCAAACCACAGCAACGAAAGGAACTCCATTGGTTAAGACACTTGTAGCATATTTCAGCGCAACGGGCACCACGAAGGACGTTGCATGTCGCCTGGCTCGTGTAGCGGACAGCGACCTGTTCGCCATTGTGCCCGCCAACCCATACACAAGCGCCGACCTCGACTGGCGCGACAAACGGAGCCGCAGCACACTCGAGGCAGCCGATCCCTCCTGCCGTCCCGCCATAACCTCCAGGGTCGAGCGCATCGAAGACTACGACACCATCTTTTTGGGATTTCCCATCTGGTGGTACGTGGCACCGGCGATTGTCAATACATTCCTCGAGTCTTACGACCTGACAGGCAAAACAATCGTCCTGTTTGCCACCTCGGGCGGTAGCGGAATGGACAAGACAGCGTCGATCCTTAGAGCAAGCGCTCCAGGCGCAAAGATCGTTGACGGCGGCGTCCTCAACAACGTAAGCGACACCGAACTCGAGAAGCTCGCGGCAAGGTACCTCTAGCACGGCGCGTCGGAGGCCCAAGTCGACAATCCGCCCAAGACAGAAGCGGTCACCCGGTACCAACTACCCCTCCAGCCGTCCCTGCGCAACGAAGGTGAATACTTTCCCGCGAAGTGAACGAGTGAAATCGGACTCCCGAAGCATCGACATTTTTGGAGAGCCATTTCCTGCGGTTTTGTCACTCAAATCCTGCGGTTTTTTCATCCAAAAGTGCGAATGCTTCAGGGGTCAAGAATAGGTCGCTCACTTCTCGTAAAACCATTCACCTTCGATTTACTGATGCTCACGAACGACAAGATCGCAGCGATTGCGCTCATCATGGCATTCGTAGCATGTCTGCTGATCCTGCCACTCCAAATGATCAACGACATTGTGTTTCGCCAAAGGGAACTCCAGCCAGCGTGCTCGCCACGCAAGCTGCCGGCCGCTTGCTCAAG
>CAJMRO010000108.1:0-5604 GCA_905215825.1 uncultured bacterium | reverse complement strand
TGGCGGCCGCGCCTCCGCGCAAGGACGAGATCATGCGCTCGGTCGAGTACTACGAGAAGATTCTGCCCGGCCTGGGCGTGAAGGTCGAGCTCAACCATGCCGCTACCGCTGAGGACCTCAACGCCGCCGACGCTGCGATTGTGGCCGTGGGCGCACACGACGTGGTCATCCCCGTTCCGGGTGCCGATTCGGAGAAGGTCGTCTCGAGCTGGGACGTGCTGGCCGGCAAGGTGGAGCTCAGCGGCCGCGTCGCCGTCATTGGCGGCGGCCTGGTGGGCACCGAGACTGCCGAGTACCTGCTGCAGCACGGCTGCGAGGTGGCGATCGTGGAGATGCTCGACAAGATTGCCGCAGGCGAGTCCGAGACCATTCTGCCGCTGATTATGAGCGACTTTGCAGAGCACAACGTGGAGCAGCATGTTAAGACCCGCCTGACCGCCATTACCGACGAAGGCGTGGAGGCTGTTCGCACCACCGAGGACGGCGCCGAGGAGCCGGTGAGGATCGCCTGCGATTACGTGGTGATGGCCGTGGGCTCCAAGGCCAACGCGTTTGACCTGGATGGCGTGACGGTGCCCGTGACCTGCGTGGGCGACTGCTCGGGTGAGCGCACCGCCGACATTGCGAGCGCCATTCGCACGGCGTATCACGCGGCCAACGAGCTGTAGTTGAACATCGCGGCCAGGCGGGGCGGTAGCACGGATCCGCCTCGCCCGGCTGTGTCCCGTCGGGTGTCAACCGGTGCGGGGCCTGCAAGCGCAGCAGGTCCCGCCCTTTTTGTTTTGCTCCGGTGGATGGCAATGCGAGGTAATCATGAGGAGTGAGGACGTCTACTGCCTTGCAGATCACTCAAAAATATTGGGGGAGGGGTTAATAACTATATCCTCTATACCAAAGGACATAAAGAGATGCCAATTTTGTTGACAAGCGAATGACGATTAGCTGCGAGTCAGCTACCAGCGTAAATAATCGATAAAGAAATGTCGTAATTTGGTGCCAAATGCCCAGATAACGCCGCGTCTATTTTAATTAACTGCTTTGAGCAAACAGTAAAATGCTACTATCTAACTTGCACGTAAGAAAGCAGATTAACGGCTAAGGCTAAGAAGTGGCAGGTATGTCGGAAGCAACTAGGACTCGCACGCATGCGCCCGAGGTTAGGCAGCGCGCCGTCGAGATCCTCCAAGAGGGGGTCGGTCATCGCGCTCTCGCCGCGGAGCTTGGCATTCCCCAGGCCACGGCTCGTCAGTGGGCCCGCGCGTATGCCGTGGGCGGTGCCGACGCCGTTCTCAATGCCGGTTCGCATCATCACACCTATTCGTACGACGTAAAGCTCGCTGTGGTTAAGGACCGTCTGGAAAACGGCTTGACGGTTCGCGAGGCCATGATCAAGCACAAGATTCCCAGCGAGTCTTCGGTCAAGGCTTGGTGCCGTCAGTACCGCGAGAGCGGTGAGTCCGCACTGGTCGATAAGCCGCGCGGTCGCAAGCCGCGCGTTAAAAAGGCGGAATAGCGAACGGGATGGTGCGCCCACAGGGGCGCATTTTTCTTACCGCGCCTCTGCTCCAATGTGGACATGCCCTTACCCCGTACGCCCAAAACTCCCCAGTTGACCGAAAACCCGCCGCCGCTACTCCTCAATTGAGCTATAACGTTAAACAATTGCAGCGTTTTTGCATGGGGGAGTGATGGTATGACGCTACTGTATTTCCTTACCCTGTTTCCGCTGGTACCGGCGCTGGGCATGCTGCTCGCGCGCGGTGACCGCGCCCGCGATGCGGTGGGGCTTGTAGGCTCCGGCATTATTATGGCGGTGACAGTTGTAGTCGCCGTCTTGTTTTTTGGCACGGGTCCGCAGAGCTTTGAGGTTGCCCCCGGCACCTCGCATGTGCTCTCGATCATCAGCTCCGCCATCGATGTCATCCTGTGCGCCGTCATCCTGTACAACGCGTATAAATATAGGAACGCGCTCACCACGGTGCTCGGCATAGTCCAGCTGGTGGGCTCGCTCACCTTTGCAGCCATGACGCTGCCCGCGGCCGAAGCCGTCACGGCGACGCCGCTCTACCTGGACTACATGAGCGTGATCATGGTCCTCGCCGTCGGTATCGTCGGCAGCCTGATCTGCGTGTATGCCCTGGGTTACATGAAGGACTTCCAGGCCCATGACGAGCACGAGGCCGCGCTGCGCGGGCAGACCGCGCCCGACCGTCGCCCGCAGTTCCTGGCGCTTATGTTCCTGTTCCTCTCGGCCATGTTCGTCATCGTGACGAGCGATAACCTTGAGTGGCTGTTCTGCGGCTGGGAAATCACCACCGTGTGCTCGTTCCTCATGATTGGCTACACGCGCACGCCCGAGGCCATCAAGAACGCCTTCACCCAGATCATCCTCAACATGCTGGGCGGCATCGCGTTTTTGGTCGGACTCATGTACCTGCACGTTAACGGCATGCCGCTGACCATCTCGGGCATGATCGAGCTTTCCGGCGCCGGCACCGCGCAGTCCGCGCTGCTGGTGATGCCGGTCATCTTGCTATCGCTCGCCGCCCTTACCAAGGCCGCACAGATGCCGTTCCACACTTGGCTGCTTGGCGCCATGGTTGCCCCCACGCCCACGAGCGCCCTGCTGCACTCGTCAACCATGGTCAAAGCCGGCGTGTTCCTGATGGTCAAGCTGAGCCCGCTCTATGCCATCTATCCCGTGACCGGCTTTATGGTCACGAGTGTGGGTGCCATCACGTTTTTGCTCGCGGCCCTCATGGCCATCTCGCAGAGCAACGCCAAACGCGTGCTCGCGTACTCCACTATTTCCAACTTGGGCCTCATCAGTGCCTGCCTGGGCGTCGGCGCGCCCGAGGCCGTGTGGGCAGCCATCTTCCTGATCCTGTTCCACACGGTGGCCAAGTCGCTGCTGTTCCTGTGCGTGGGCACCGCCGAGCATCATATCGGCAGCCGCGATATCGAGGACATGGACGGTATGTTCAGCCGCATGCCGCACCTGACGCGCCTGATGATGCTGGGCATCATGGGCATGTTTGTGGCGCCGTTTGGCATGCTCGTGTCCAAGTGGGGCGCCCTGGTGGCGTTTGCGCAGACCGGCAACGTGCTCATGATCATGGTTCTGGCCTTTGGCTCGGCCGCGACGTTTTACTTCTGGGGCAAGTGGCTTGCCAAGCTTTCGGGCGTCGACCCCACGGCTCAAAACGTTGAGGTCAATGTCCATAAGACCGAATGGATGGCGCTCAACACCATCGCCGCGCTGCTGATTCTGTGCTGCGTGGCGTTCCCGGTTATCTCGAGCGGTCTGGTGTCGCCTTACTTGGCCATGGTGTTTGGCCGCGTGCCGTACGTTATTGGCAAGGACGCCATGTATCTGATGGTGGTTATCGTGGCGTTTATCGCCGTGGTGCTGCTGACTTCATTCCGCGTGAGCAACAAGCCGCACGTAAACGTATATCTTTCGGGTGTGGGAACCGACAAATATCGCCATTTCCGCGGCTCGATGGGACACGAGGTGAAGGCCGAAAAGCGCAATTGGTACTCGGAGGACGCCCTTGGCGAGAAGCGTATTGGCCCCGCGGGTAGCGTCGTGTGCTGCAGCATTATCTTGTTTGCGCTGCTGTGTTGCGCGTGGATTGGGCCCGAGAGGCTTGCCATGAGCGCGCCATCGGTGCTGCGCGGCAAGTATTTCGAAGGTTCGGGCGTCGTGGGCATCTTTATTGGTACCGTGGTGTTTGCCCTGCTGGCGCCTTTGGCTGGTGGCCTGATCGACGGCGTTGACCGCAAGCTTTCGGCCCGCATGCAGGGCCGTGTGGGTCCGCGCCTGCTGCAGCCCTTCTACGACGTTGCCAAGCTGCTGCGCAAGGCTCCCGCCAGCGTAAACACCATGGACGATACCTACATGGCGTGCGCGCTCATCTTTACCGTCGTGGGCGGCGGCATCTTTGTGTCGGGCTCCAACACGCTGCTGTGCGCCTTTATGGTTACGCTAGCCGCGATCTTTGTGGTGTTGGCGTCCGCCTCGACGCAAAGCCCGTTTGCCCAGGTTGGCGCCGATCGTGAGTTGCTGCAGGTTATGAGTTACGAGCCCGCCGTTCTGCTGATGAGCGTGGGCCTGTACCTTGCCACCGACAGCTTTGATTCCATCGCCGCGACGGGGCAGTCGGCCCCCATCATCGTGTACAGCGCGCCCATTTTCCTGGCGCTGCTCGCGGTGCTTACCATCAAGCTGCGCAAGTCGCCGTTTGACCTTTCGTACTCGCATCACGCGCATCAGGAGATTGTCCAGGGCGTCGCCACCGAGATGAGCGGCGGCACGCTGGCCAAGATGACCCTTATGCACTGGTGCGAGACCGTGCTGTTTTTGATGTGGGTGGGCATGTTCTTTGTTTGGGACAACCCCGTGAGCTGGGTGGTTGCCCTGGTCGTGATGGCCGCGACGTATTTTGTCGAGGTCCTGATCGACAACACCTTCGCACGTAGCACCTGGCGCAGCTGCTTTAGGCTCGGATGGGGCGTGGCGCTGGTGTTTGGCCTGCTCAACCTTATGCCCATCCTCGTCGACGTATTTATTTAGGAGGCGGCATCCATGGATCATAAAATGTCGCGCTCGCCGTGGGTTATTCATTACGACGGCTCGAGCTGCAACGGATGCGATATCGAGGTGCTGGCCTCGCTCACGCCACTGTTTGATGCGGAGCGCTTTGGCGTGGTCAACACCGGCAACCCCAAGCATGCGGACATCTTTTTGGTGACGGGGTCGGTCAATGCCCAGAACCTGCCCGTCGTGCGCCAGATTTACAACCAGATGCTCGAGCCCAAGTGCGTGGTGGCGTGCGGCGTCTGCGCGTGTTCGGGCGGCGTGTTCCGCGATGCCTACAACGTGATCGGCGGCGTGGACCGCGCGATTCCCGTGGACGTGTACGCGCCCGGGTGCGCCATTCGCCCCGAGACGGTGATCGATGCCATCGTGGAGGCGTGTGGCATCCTGGACCAGAAGGAGGCCGTGATGCGCGCCGGCGGCGACCCGCTTACCGTGGGCGGTGCCGCTACTTGGGACGGTGGCGTTGAGCTGGGCGAGGACGGGTTTGTGGCTGCGGGGGCCGGCGACGCGACCGCCGCTGCAAGGGAGGCCGAGTAATGCAAAAGGCAATCTATACCACCGTCGGGATCGAAGAGCTCCTGTCGCATGTCCAGGCGCTTAAGGGCGTCGGCGCGCGCTTTGTGCAAATGCACGCTGAACGCAACGTCGACGACGGCTCGTATCGCTTGGTCTATACGTTTATCAACGTTCGTGCTGCTCAGGAGCATATTGCGCAGGACGGCAGCTATGCGATTGAGAACCTGGTGGTTGAGGGAATTGATCAGTACCAAGAGATTCCGTCCATCAGCTCGTACTATCCGGCGGTATTCCCGTTTGAAAATGAGGTCCACGACCTGTTTGGGCTTGCCATCACCGACATGCAGATCGACTTTAAGGGCTTTTTCTACCAGGTCTCGACTGCCGGGCCTATGAGCGTTATCACGCCCGAGGTGAAGGCCGCGCGCGAGAAAGCCATGAAGGTCCGTGCCGCTGCCGAGGCCAAGACGCGCAAGGCCGCGGCC
>CAJMRO010000107.1:0-5780 GCA_905215825.1 uncultured bacterium | reverse complement strand
CCTCGCTCGGCGTTGTGGCCTGAGCCACGGCCTCGGCAATGCCCTCGGCGCCATCGGCCCAAAGCTGGGCCGGCGTGGTGCTGAATGCCATCGCGAAGGCCAGGAATGCCACCAGGCCGCGCTTGGCTACGCCGCGCGCGATCGCCCCATGGCGACGCAACGAGGCGCGCTTGCGCTCGTCCTCAAACATATCCATTTGTCCCCCATTGTCTGTACTTGAGGCGTTACCATGCGGCTGCCCCACGTCATCGCGCATGTTGCGCTCGAGTTCCCCCATCGGGGTCCTCCTTCCCTCCAGAGCCCAACGCGTACCGGCGGCATACGCCGCGGCCGCGTGCAAGATGGGAGGCGATCCGACTTAACCTTGCCGGCCCGGGCGCGTCGTCCGATCTGCGACACGATTCTCCCGAGACATAAGGAATTACGGTTACTGGTACAGCCGGGGATTTGCACCCCGATTCTCCCAAACGCGCAGGAAAACCGCGCATTCGTGCGTCTCCGCACCACCATCTAGGCCATTGATTATTACCGTCAGTATGGTATCACGCAAAAGGGCCTCGCACACAGGCGAAGCCCAAGGTAAAAGCTATTGTTTGCGATAGGAAAGAGTTGGGTATGGAAGGGCGCCGTGGGACAAGACACCGTGCAGCTACGCTAGTGCTTGCCGCCGTGACTGTTGCGCCAGATATTGCGGCCCAGCATGAGCGCCAAAACCAGCGCGCTCACATAGCCAAAAAAGCCGATGACCGGAATACCGAGCACAACAGGCTCGATGCGCGCATAGTAGACCACCGAGGAGCCGATAAACAGACCGGCGATAACAATGGCCATTGACATGCGGTCGACGATGCCGCCTATCTGACGCAGCGCCTTGTCGCTGCTCATGAGTTGCAGATTCACCTTAAGCTGGCCGCGCGTGAGCATGCGCGATGCCAGGCCCAGATACTCAGCCGCCTCGAGTGAGCCCTTGGCCGCACGGTAGCTGCTCGCCGCAAAGTCACGGCCCATCTCGCGAACTCGGGCATAGGTGCTCTTCTCGTTTTTGATATGCGTCTGGATGATCTGGATCATGTTGACGTTGGGCATGTACTCGGTCAGCAGGCCCTCGAGCGTCACCATGCCGCGCGCGAACATTGTCACCACGCTCGGCAGCTCAACGTCGTTCTTGCGCGCCAGATTGAGCAGCGAGGTCAAAAACTCGCCGATATCCAGGTCCTTAAGATCAAGACCCGCAAAGTCGGCGACGATAAAGTCCAAGTCGGACAAAAAGGCCGAATGGTCGAGCTCGGCGGAGTCGCCGCGCGTCACGGCAAAGCGCATGAGCGAGTCCTTGAGCTTGGGCACGTCGCCCTCGGCCACGGCGAAAATCATGTCCTTGACGATACCGCGGTCGTGGCTCGACATGCGCCCGACCATGCCCAGGTCGATAAAGTAGACGATGCCGTCCTTGAGGATGATGTTTCCCGCATGCGGGTCAGCATGGAAAAAGCCATCATCGAGCACCTGCGTCGAATAGTCCTCGACAATCGCCGAGCCGATCTTTTCCAAGTCATAGCCCTCGGCCACCAGGCGCTCGGGATCGGCAATCGAGATGCCGTCAATGTAGTCCATGACCACGACGTGTTCGGTGCAAAGGTCCAAGTAGGATTTGGGACACGACACACCATGCACGCTTTTGTGAAAGTCATAGAAATCGTTGAGGTTTTTGGCCTCGGCCAAAAAGTTGGTCTCCTCGCGAAACGAGGTCCACAGCTCTTCGACCACGCCGTGTAAGTCAACAAACTGGTCGGTGTTGACGAACTTGGAAACGATGCGCACCACCGAACGGATGATGTCGATGTCCTGTGCCATGACCTGTTGCGCGCCGGGGCGCTGTACCTTAACGGCCACGTCCTCGCCGGTCACCAGACGGGCGCGGTGCACCTGCGCGAGCGATGCGCTACCGAGCGGGTTGGGGTCGATCGCGTCGAACATCTGCCCCAGGCGCTGGCCGTACTCCTCTTCCAGACAGCGGAGCACTACCTCATACGGCACCGGCTCTACGTCGGAGCGCAGGCGACGCAGCTCGTCGCAAAACCGCTGCGGCAAAATCTCGGACCGGTTGGCCAGAATCTGCCCCATTTTAACGAACATGGGGCCGAGCTCTTCGAGCAGGCGGCGCAGGCGAACCGGCGTGAGGTTATCCCATACGCGGTACTTTTTGATCAGGCGAACGATCTGCCCAATGCGTTCGCGGCGGCCTGCCGGCGTGAGCTGGTATTCCTCGTCCGGCGCCATCGCATCGGGCTCTTCGGGAACCATATCGACAGCACGCGGCTTCTTGCGAGCGCCCGAGACGGCGGCATCGACCTCATCGACAACCGCCGTCTCGTCACCCAAGGGATCTAGATTGTTGTAATCGGTGGTGGAATCTGCCATCTGCGCTGCTACTCGGCCTCTTCGGCGTCCTCTGCGTCGTCGGGCTCAACGGACTCGACGGGCACCGAGGTCACGTTGTCCTCGACCGAATCGACGATATCGCGCACATGGGCCAAAAAGGCCGTGCGCTCGGGAGCGGTCATAACGCGGACGCGAGCCAGGATAAGCTCGTCAAGCACGCGCTGAGCCGCGGTCTCGCCCTGCATGCCCAGGCGCTCGGTGAGGTCGGAGATGGTGCCACCGGCCTGCTCGAACATATCGGACACGCTGCGGGCGATATCGGGGGTGCCGGCGTCCTTGCGGACCTGCTCGCCCTTGGTATTGAGGTCGTCGAGGACCTTCTTGCCGCCCTCGACGGCAACGGCGGCGGCGCCGAAGCCCACGTTGATGGCACCGTTAACAAGCTGATCGAATTTCATAACCATGGTTGGCTCCAATCATGAACAACTGCATTGGCCTTCTTGTACCCAAGATTGGGCGAACGACACAAAATCGTTTGTCGTCGGAATAGAAATCGAGCGGGGCAAAGCCTTTGACGGCGTTTGTCCCGCTCGTTCGCTGCAATGCGGCTTTTACCTTACGTTGTCGTTCATCGCGAAGGAGTTCTTCATGGCACAGCTCGTGGTGTAGAGCACCTTGCCCAACAGAGCATCGGTCTCCACGCGCACGAGCTCGGCAAAGGCCTCGTTGGCGCGGGCGAGCTCGACAGGCACCTCGGCCTCGGGCAGCGCAGCTACGACAGCGTCAACGTCGTGAATCTGCTTGTGGCCCATGCCGCCGACCTTCTCCTGATAATCCTCGACCGCGCGACCACACTCGTGGAAGCGAACATCGGCCAAGGCACCGATCAGGCGATTTGCCCAATAGAAATTCTCCGACGTCACGCGAGCCTGCGTGTCGGCATAGTACTCGGGCATGGTCTCGACATTGGCGTACAGCGGCACGAGCGCGTTAAACGAGTTAGAGCCAAACGCCATCCACTGTACGGCGCGATACGCCGGCTGTGCATAGGGGCGCAGCTGCAGCACGGCGAGCTGGCCGTTGCGGTTGATGCCGATGGGACGATAGGCGCCGCGCGTGGCGGGGGTACCCTTGCTGCCGTAGCAGTCGTACTCCGTGCCCTGGTAGTGGCTCGAAAGCACGTACTTGATGTCCTCGATGGTCACCTTGCGCTCGGGCACGCGGCTCCAGGGGATGTCATCGCTCTCGGGCGTGTAGTCGGCGTCGGGACCGTCCCACACATCGCTGGGGTTGAGGCAGCGCTGCATATACCAGGCGCGCGGCGTGTTGTAGACGTGGTCGCTGTCGCTGTGCGAGCCAAAGGCCTCGCGCGGGTTAAAGACCGCAGCGGGACCGTCGCCCTCGACGCCCAGCGTCAGGTCCAGATGCCACTCGGCCATCCAGGAGCGCAGGTCGGCGGAGCACATATGGTCGACCTGGGCGCCCTCGGCATCGTCCAGGTCAAAGCTATCGATACCCAGCTGGTTAGGCATGGTCACATAGGCGTCATCGGGCACGCGCTTGGCGATCCAGTGGTGGCCGCCAATGGTCTCGAGCCACCAGATCTCGTCCACGTCACTAAAGGCGATGCCGTTGTTCTCGTAGGTGCCGTAGCGCTCGAGCAAGTCACCCAGGATACGCACGCCATCGCGGGCAGACTTGGCGTACGGCAGCACCAGGGTCACTATATCCTCCTCACCCAGACCGCCGGGCTGCGCCGGAACATAGCCGTCCTCGCCCTCGTTGCCCTTGGCGGGCACGTAGTCCACGAGCGGATCGGCGCCGCGGACGCGCTCGTTGGTGGTAAGCGTCTCGGTTGCGGACATGCCAACGTTGAGCTCGTTGAAGCCGGCCTCTGCCCAAATGCCATGACCAGGGACAACGTCGGGGACGCTTGTGTAACGCATGGGATTGTCGGGCAGTTCAACGGTCAGGTGACTCAGGACGCTCGTGTAGACGCGCGGCTGCTCGTCGGGATGCACAACACGCATGCGCTTGGGCTCAAACACCCCGTTGGACGAGTCCTCGTTACGCGCGACCAGGGTCGACCCGTCGTAGCTTGCGTTTTTACCGACCAGAATCGTTGTGCACGGCATGCGCATCCTCCTTGAGCGAAGAAATCAAACGGCAACAGTGTATCGCTTCGGCGCAAAAAGGGCGAAACAGCCGCCCCGGCAACCCCTGTGGTCAAAAACGACTATTTCGATGCGCGCTCCGCCGCCTCGATCACGTGCTTGGCGAGAATCGCCGTGGTCACAGCCCCCACGCCGCCCGGCACGGGAGTAATTGCGCCAACGACCGGTTCCGCTGCATCAAAATCGACGTCCCCGACCAGCTTGTCAGCGGCCTCGTCCCAGTTAATGCCAACATCGATGATCGTTTGGCCCGCGCGAACCGCATCCGCGCCAATCGTGCGCGCACGTCCAACCGCGGCAACAACAATGTCGGCAGAACGGCACTCGGCAGCCAAGTCACGCGTATGCGTATGACACGTCGTCACCGTGGCATTGCGAGCCGTAAGCATGGCGGCAACGGGACGGCCAATCACCAGCGATCGACCGACGACCGCGACCTTGGCCCCATCCAGCTCAACGCCGTAATGGTCCAGCAACGCCAACACGGCCTCGGCCGTGCAGGGGGCAAAACCCTCACCTCGCCCCGAAAGCGTGGTGAGCAGCGATGCCGGCGTCATGGAGTCAACATCCTTGTCGGGATCGAGTGCCGCGGCAACTGCATCCTCATCAAGCCCAGCGGGCAGCGGGCGAAACATCAGGCAGCCATGAACAGCGGGGTCGGCATTGATGTCCTTAATAGCCGCCAACAGCTCGTCCTGTGAAACATCGGCGGGAAGCAAAACGCGGCGAGCCTCAATGCCAATCTTCTCGCAGCGCTTGAGGGCGCCGCGCTCGTAGGACAGGTCGTCCTCGCGCTCGCCCACACGAACGATGGCCAGTGTCGGCACGATGCCCTGTTCGCGCAGGGCGGCGCAACGAGCGGCAAGTTCCTCGGTCAAAGCGCGGGCAACGGGAGCACCCTTGAGCAGTTCGGCCATGGCTATCCCCTCTTCCTTGCGGCGTCAGCAGCCCGGCGCGCCAGGGCATCGGCGCGCGGCAGCCACGTATCTAGTAGTTCATCGCACGCCGCCTCGAGTTCCTCGGCGCGCGCCCGGTCTTTCATAGATGTGGTATTGGCAAAGAGCGTCAGGCTCGCGCCTTGCATGGCGGCGCGGCAGAACACGGCGCCGCATGCCACGTCGGACAGCAACTGGCGCGAACCCTTGTCGGCCATGTCCTCGAGCAGCGCCAGCGCGCGCCCGCAGGCATCCATGATCCGGTACGGCGGCATGGCCGCCACGCGCAACG
>CAJMRO010000106.1:0-5794 GCA_905215825.1 uncultured bacterium | reverse complement strand
TTTTTTGCAAAAACAAGGTTTCCCCGCCGTGTTCTTAAGACTTTCTGATGAATCCTATAATGCCGTTGATTTTTCCTGCGAAATTTGGTATAGTAATAACGAACATCTGTTCAAACATACGGAGAAGGAGTTGGAAAGATGCAGATTGGGATCATCGGAGGCGGAGCGGCCGGCATGACGGCGGCAATCACGGCGGCGATAATCTTGTTCTTGTTGGACTTAGGCTTCTCGACCTCGTAGGAGCCCGTGGAGCCCGAGACAGCGCTACGGGCGGTGTTCTGACCGCTCACGCCCGAGACGGGACGAACCATAGCGCGCGTTGAGTCGGAAAGCTCGCGGGTCTTGGTGGCACCCAGGTCGCCGGCGGCACCGATGATACGCGTGGGCTCCGAGACGTTGACGGCACGGCCCGACAGGTAGCTGTTGAGCACCTGACGCAGCTCGTCGGCGGTCTGGAAGCGGTTTGCCGGGTCTTTCTCCATGCACTTGAGGATGATGCGCTCAAGGTCGGCGTCGACACCGGAGTTGATCTGGCTCGGCGGAATAGGCAGCTCGTTGACCTGCTTGAGTGCGACCGAGATGGCGTCGTCACCGTCAAAGGGAACGCGGCCGGTGGCGCACTCGTACATCACGACGCCCAGCGAGTAGATATCCGAGGTGGGGCCGAGGTCCTGACCGCGGGTCTGCTCGGGGCTGACGTAGTGGGCGGTTCCCAGCACGTTGTTGTCTTGTGTGAGGTGGCTGTTCTTGGCACGCGCGATGCCAAAGTCCATCACCTTGATGTTGCCGTCGGGCAGCACCATGATGTTCTGCGGCTTAATGTCGCGGTGGATGATCTCGTGCTTGTGGGCGACCGAAAGCGCAGAGCTGATCTGCGAGCCGATCTGGGCGACCTTCTTGGGGTCGAGGGCGCCGTGGCTCTTGATGCCGCTCTTAAGGTCGGTGCCGCGCAGGTACTCCATGACGATGTAATAGGTGTCGCCGTCCTTGCCCCAATCGTAGACGCCCACGATATAGGGGGAGGAGAGACCGGCTGCTGCCTGGGCCTCCTGCTTAAAGCGTGCGGCGAAGGTTGCGTCGCCGGCATACTGTGGCAGCATGATCTTGACGGCTACCGTGCGGTCGAGGACCTGGTCCTGTGCACGGTAGACGGTCGCCATGCCGCCCGTTCCCACCTTATCCTTGAGGAGGTATCTTCCCCCGAGGACCCTCTGTTCCATTCCTGCTCCTAACATAACTATTCGCTCAACGATGTGTGTAGTACCTACGATGTGGCCGCTGGGGCCGTGTGGCGCGTTGCCGCTAACTCTTCGGCCGCGGAGCGCCTCGGGTGTCCGATTCGATCATGGGCATCACGCTCCCTGTGCGGCAAGCGCCGCGGTCAGGACGATACCGGCGATCTTGGCGGCCTTGACGTCATGCTTGTCGAAATCCTCCAAGGCCACCGAGATGGCGACCGTGGGTGAATCGTAAGGTGCAAAGCCAACGAACATCGAGTTGACGTTGGTGCCGCCGGTCTCGGCCGAACCGGTTTTGCCGGCGACCTTGACGCCCGGAATCTGGGCATCGGTACCGGTACCGGACTGGACAACCGCGAGCATAGCCTGCTTGACCTGGTCGGCCGTGGCGGAGCTGACGGCCTGACCAAGCGAGCGGGACTGCGTGGTCTTGACCACGGTTCCGTCCGGGGCGAGTACCTGGGCTACAAAGTACGGGTCCATGACCACGCCGCTGTTAGCGATGGCGGCGGCAATCACGGCGTTTTGCATGACGGTGGTCTGCGGGCCAGGCGTGTGGTCCATGCCGACGGGCTGGCCGGCGCCTGCCCAAGCGGTCTCCCACTCGGTCATAAGCGACGGGTCGGCCATGATGGAGGCCGCGGAGGTCAGGTCCTGGCCGAGCTTTTGGCCGTAGCCAAAGGCGTTGGCAAACTGCACGAGCGTGTTTGCGCCAACTTCGTTTGCCACCTGGCCAAAGACGACGTTGGAGGACACGGCAAAGGCCTGCTGCAGGCTGATGGTGCCGTAGCTCTCGTTGGCATAGTTGGTGACCGGTGCGTTGCCGATGTCCATGGAGCCGGGCGCCTGGTAGGTGCTGGTAAGGCTGGCGGTACCGGTCTCGAGTGCCGCGGAAAGCGTAACGACCTTAAACGTTGAGCCCGGCGTGTACAGCGCGTCCATGGCGCGATTGTACATGGAGCCGTCCTCGCCGCCGCCCGTCTGCAGCAGGGCATCGATGTTGGTGTTGTCGTAGGTGGGCGAGCTGGCACATGCGAGCACCGCGCCGGTACGCGGGTCGATGACCACTACAGCGCCCTTAAAGCCCTTGAGTGCCTGCTCGGCCGCCGTCTGGATGCGCGAGTCGATGGTGAGCTTGGCGGTGTTGCCCGGCTGGGTCTGGCCCGCGAGCGACGCGATGGCGTTGTTCCAGCTGGAGTAATCCTTAGAGCCGGTGAGCGTGTCGTTCATGACGCTCTCGATGGCGGTGGTGCCATACTGCTGGCTCACGTAGCCAACCACGTGCGCTGCTAGGTTACCGTTGGGGTAGGAGCGTACGTAGGTGCCGTCCTCCTGCTGCAGCGACTCGGCCAGCGTCACGCCGTCGGACGTGATGATGGAACCGCGCTGGATGTACTTGGAGCGGGCGATGGTGTGGTTGTTGGTCGGCATGTCCTGATAGTCCTTGGCCTTGATGACTTGGACATAGGTGAGGTTGCCGATAAGGATGGCGAACAGCGCCGTAAAGGCGAGCACCGCACGAGTTAGACGGTTGGCAAGCGCAACGCGGCCGAGCACACCGGATTCAGGCGTGTCGAGCAGGCGACGGCGCATGCGCGAGCCGACGGAATGGCTACCGCTGCCGTAGGAAGACGAGGTGGCAAAGCGCGTGCCCGTCGGGGCGGCGGCCGATGCGACCTGATCATCGGTGATGGCGGCCATGGTGCCGGTGCCGGTAAGCTCTGCCTCGCGTCCGGTCGCCTCGTCACCGGCGCGTAGCAGGAGCGCGACGATGATAAAGCTTGCCAGCAGAGAGGAGCCGCCCTGACTCATAAAGGGCAGGGTGACGCCGGTCAGCGGAATCAGGCGGGTTACGCCGCCAACGATCAAGAAGGCCTGGAAGCTGATGGCGGCCGTAAGGCCCGTGGCGCTAAAGGCGGCGAGGTCGGATTTAGCGCGGGCAGCTGTGGTGAGGCCACGCACGGCAAAGAGCATAAACAGGATGAGCACGGCGCCGCCGCCCAAAAGACCCATCTCCTCGCCGATGGCCGAGAAGATAAAGTCGGACTCGACGACAGGGATGTTGTTGGCCATGCCGTTGCCGATGCCAACACCGACCAGACCGCCATCGGCAAGCGAGAAGAGCGACTGGACGATCTGGTAGCCCTGGCCCTGGGCGTCCTTAAACGGATCGACCCAAACCTGGAAACGCACCTGAACGTGCGATAGGAACTTGTAGGCGCCCACGGCTCCGACAGCTAAGAGCGCAAGGCCGATAACGACATACGAAAAGCGCCCCGTGGCAACGTAGAGCATCAGCAAGAAGATGGTGTAGAACAGCACGGCCGAACCCAGGTCGCGTTCGAAGACGACGACGAGCAGGCACACACCCCACACGGCAAACAGCGGCAGCAGCAGTCGCAGGCGAGGGATCTTAAAGCCCAGGATCTTGCGGTTGGAGATGGAGAGTAGCTCGCGGTTCTCGGCCAGGTACCCGGCCAGGAACAGCACGATAAAGACCTTGGCGAACTCGCCAGGCTGGATGGTAAAGCCCGCGATGCGAATCCACAGCTTGGAGCCCGAGATCGTGGTGCCGATAAAGATAGGCAGCATCAGCAGAATGATGCCGATGATGCCAAAGGTGTACTTGTAGCGCATGACCACGTCGAGGTTTTTGACTAGTGCAAGCGTTCCCACCATGAGCGCCACCGAGACAAACAGGATGATGAGCTGTGAGATGGCGAGAGCGGGGGCGAGACGCGTCACGAACGTGATGCCGATGCCCGAAAGTATAAATACGATGGGCAGGATGGCGGGGTCGGCACCGGGCGCCAAGATGCGCACGGCAATGTGGGCCGCGGCAAAGGCGGCAAAGAGGCCGATCGGTACGGCGAGCGTCTCAAAGGAGATGGCAGCGCCCGCGGTGAGGACGTACATCGCATACAGCAGGATGACGGGGAACGCCGAGGCGATGAGCAAGAGCAGCTCGGTGTTGCGGCGACTCATAAGCGGCACTCCCTTTCTAATTCTTATCGGAGGCTTCGGCCTCGGCGGACTGTTCGGCGGTTTTCTCGGAATCTGATTCGGAGGTCGATCCCTGATTGGTGTTGTCGCGAATCGTTTGCGCGTCGATCACCTGGCGGGTCTGCTCCTCGTCGATCTGGTGGCGGTACTTGGATATCGTGTCCTGCGCATCGTCGACACTTGTTTGCGGAATGCCCGCCTTGAGGCGGTTTTGCGTGTCTTCGGGCAGGTCGGACAGCTTAATGCTGGTTTCGCTTTCGAGCCAGTGGAGCTTGAGTCCGAGCGGCTTGCCGGGCAGGCCGCGCCAGACGGCGACATTGCCCTGGTAGGTACCCAGGTAGTACGAGCCGGTGACACCCGTGTAGGCCCAGATGCCAGCTGCCAGCACAAAGACGAGGGCCAGGATGGCGGCGATAGTAACGTTGCGGCGACGCACGCGTTGCGCCTCGCGCATGACGCCATCGTCAACCAGGTCAACGACTACTACGGTCACGTTGTCGTGGCCGCCGGCGGCAAGCGCCGCGTCCACTAGGTTGTCGACGCAGATTTGCGCGGTTGAGGACTGCGTGGCGATGTTCTCGATATCGCTATCGGGAATCATGCTCGAGAGGCCGTCGGAGCACAGGACCAGGCGGTCGCCTTCCTCGATATGCAGAGTGAAGTGGTCGGCATACATGGCGGGGTCCGAGCCCAGCGCGCGGGTGATGACCGAACGGTTGGGGTGGACGCGAGCCTCGTCTGCCGTGATCTCGCCGGCGTCCACGAGCTCCTCCACGTAGGAGTGGTCGCGGGTCACGCGGATGAGCGTGCCCTCGTGGAGCAGATAGGCGCGAGAGTCACCCACGTGGGCGATGGCGAGCGTGTCGTTTTCGATATAGGCGCAGGTGGCTGTGCAGCCCATGCCGGGCTTACCCAGGCCGTTCATGGCCGCCTCGATTACGGCGGCGTTGGCTGCCTCGACGGCTGCGGCCAGGCGTGCTGCGTCGGCGGACTGCGGGGCCGTCTTGGCAATAGTCTCGACGGCGATGGAAGAGGCTACCTCGCCGGCGGCGTGACCGCCCATGCCGTCGCATACGCAAAAGAGCGGCGACTGCACCAGGTAGGAATCCTCATTGTGCGGGCGCACGCAGCCAACGTCGGAGCGGGCGCCCCACATGAGTTGTGTGGTGGTGCCGGCATCATAGGTCGAGTCAGTCTCGATGCGCTCCTCGGTCAGGGGCTCAAAGCTCATGGTCGAGCCGGGGTCTTTGAGCTTGGCCTCAACGGCGGCAACGTCGATCTCGGCGGTGTCACCGGGAGAGACGGTGTCGGTCTCGACGTTTGATTCGGAATCGCCGGTGTCCGGGGAGTCGGGCTCCTCGGACACGCGGGCGGTCGACTCGTCATCTTGCGGGCTGACGTTTATAGGCTCGGGTGTCGCAAAGTGCGACGGCGCGGGCGTGTTTTGCGACTGGGCGGCGGGCTCGGCCACGGCATCGGACTCGCTTGCGGGCGCAGGCTGCGGGTTCTTGGGTGCAGGGCCGTCCTCGGGGGATGTCCCCGCCTCGGGCGCC
>CAJMRO010000105.1:0-5803 GCA_905215825.1 uncultured bacterium | reverse complement strand
ACGGCCCTCGCCCTGACCCTGACCGGCGCGAGCATCGGATTCAGCATCGCGACGACGGCGCTTGGGCATCGACGTGCCGGCCAGACGGTCGGCACTCGACAGGCCATCGCCCACATCGACGCCGTTTTCGCGATCGAGCTCCATGAGCGCCAGGCGCATCTCGGGCGACTCGATGCGCTCGAGCACGTCGCGCGTCACGCAGTCGGGGCGGCAGTTGCAGCCCTGCTCGGCGGCCTTCTTTTTGCAGCCCTCCGAGCACGTCATATCGGCTAGGTTGACCTTAAAGACTTTGCCGTTCTCCAGGCGCAGCACCAGCTGCTCACGCGGCGTGTCATACTCCTGGATACGCGCCTTGCCAAGCGGCGTATCGATGAGCGTCTTCTTTTTGGGCGCACGGCTCTTAAAGTCCTTGTAGGCCTCGAACTCGTAGCGCAGGCAGCACATCAGACGACCGCACACGCCGCTGATCTTGGAGGAATTGAGCGGCAGGTCTTGCTCTTTTGCCATGCGAATCGAGACGGGCTCAAACTGTCCGCCAAAGCGCGTGCAGCAGAGTTCCTGTCCGCACTGGGCATAGCCGCCCACCAGGCGGGTCTCGTCGCGCACGCCGATCTGGCGCATGTCGACGCGAATGTGCAGCGTCGAGGACAGATCCTTGACGAGCTGGCGAAAATCGACGCGTTCCTCAGCCGCAAAGTAGAACACGGCCTTCTCGCCGCCAAACAGGTACTCGACGCCGACCGGCTTCATCTCGAGGTCGAGCTCCTTGACCAGGCGGCGGAAGTCGACCATGGCCTCGTCGCCCTGGATGGCCAGGTCGTCGGCAAGCTGCAGGTCGATGTCGCTCGCCACGCGCAGCACGGGCTTAAGCGGCTGACCGATCTCATCTTGCGGCACCTCGAAGGGATCGGCCGTGACCAGGCCGATCTCGGTTCCGCGCTCGGTGGAGCAAATGGCATAATCGGCCTCGAGGATATCCAGATCCTGCGGATCGAACCACAGGTCGCGCGAGGCGTAGGTAAACTTAACGGGTACGACTAACGGCATTTCAGTGCCTTCCTGATATCGAACAGCATGACCTCGATGGCCAGCTGGGGAGTAACGTTTCTGGCGATGTTGCGCTCGGCGGTTGCGACTGCCTCGAGCGCCCGCGTGGCACCCGCAACATTGGTCGCAGCGGCAAGCCGACCGATCGTGTCGCGCACGTCTTCGTTCACCACGTCGGCCGCCTCGTCCTGAAGTGTCAGCAGCACATCGCGCATGAGCGTCCGCGCGCTCGCCAGCGCTTCCATGATACCCGAACGCTCGCGCGCGTTGAGCTCGCGCTTATTGCGGTCCTCAAGCTGCTTCAATGCTCCACGCGACAGGTAGTCGGCGTTTTGCTCGAGCACCTTTTCCTGCGTGGACTTGACCTCGGCGAGCGGCGCCTTAACGGCGACGATGAGCGACTTGGCGCGGCTGAGCACGTCGGCCTCGTCGGCGGCAATGAGTGAGTCGATGGCACGGACCATCTGACGGCGGGCGTCCTGGCGCTCGGCACTCTTAAGGAACTCGATGCCGCGCGTGGGGCTGCCCGCCACGGCGACGGCCATGCGACAACGCGCGATATCCTGACCAGTGGCACGGCTCACGGCGTGCGCGGCGACGGCGGGGGACACCAGCCGAAACGGCACGCACTGGCAGCGGCTCACGATGGTGGGCAACATCACGTCTGCCGAGGGGCCCAGCAAGATAAACATAACGCCCTCGGGCGGCTCCTCGAGTGTTTTGAGCAGTGCGTTGGCGGTGTTGGCGCGCAGCTGCTCGGCACGGTCAATGATGTAGACCTTGGCCTTGGCGCGGATGGGCGCCAGGGGTACGTCGTCGAGTAGCTCGCGCGTCTGGGCGATGAGGTAGCCCGTGGCGCTCTCGGGCGTGTAATAGTGCACGTCGGGGTGCGTATGGCGGGCGACGCGCACGCAGCTATCGCATGAGCCGCAGCCATCCTGCTCGCACAGGAAGGCTTGGGCGAGCGCCCACGCGGCGTCGAGCTTGCCCGCGCCGGGCGCGCCCAAAAACAGGTAGGCGTGCGATGCGCGACCGCTGGCGACGGCATTGGTCAAAAAGTCGCGCACGCGCTCTTGGGTGTCAAGCTTGGCCAGCAGGCTTGTCTGAGCGGGGGCCATGTTACTCGGCCTCCTGGGCAAGCGCGGCGGTGACGGCGTCCTGGGAAATGTCGAGGCCGTAGACGCGAACCTGCTCGACCGTCCGCGCGAAGACGTCCTCGATGGACGCGGTCGCGTCGATGAGTTTTACGCGGTTTGGTTCCTCGGCGGCAATGGCGCAAAATCCCTGGTAGACGCGCTCTTGGAAGGTCATGCCTTTTGCCTCCATGCGATCTGCCGCGCCACGGGCTGCCATGCGTAGCGCCGCCTGCTCGGGCGTGATGTGATAGACGAGCGTGAGCGCCGGATGCGTACCGGCGACAGCCAGGTTGTTGGCATCGCGTACCATCTGACGGTCGAGACCATCGGCAAACGCCTGATAGCAGGTCGTGGAATCGTAGAAACGGTCGCACAGGACCACCTTGCCGGCCGCAAGGGCGGGGGCGATGACCTCGTGCACCAGCTGAGCGCGCGCTGCCTCGTAGAGCAGCAGCTCGCAGGTGTCGCCCATCGCCGTGTTGGCGGGGTCGAGCAGCAGAGCGCGGATCTTTTCGCTGATGGCGGTACCGCCCGGCTCGCGCAGGCTCACAACCTGGTAGCCGGCGAGTTCAAGAGCGCGGGCAAGCAGGCGCGCCTGCGTGGACTTGCCGGCGCCATCGACGCCCTCGAGCGTGATAAAGCTATGTTGAGCGGGCTCAAAAGCCATGGGCGCAGCCCCTTCCTACAAGGCGCGTAAATGCGATTTATAGCAACCAAGCAATGATACCCCAGTGCTCGGTGCGTCCCCAATGGCTAAAGGTGCCTTTCCAAAGTTGCGGTGAAATAGGGACTGATTGAAGCTCTGAGACCGCCAAACAGTCCCTATTTCACCGCAACTTATGATGGGGAATTTTGGACGCTGGGTATAATCGTCGTATTGCATTGAAATGTGGCGAAAGGAGTGGCAATGTCTCGGTATTGCGCCTCGTGCGGCAAGCTTCTTGCAGATAATGCCAAGTTCTGCACCTCGTGCGGTGCACCCGTTGAGCAAACAGCCGCGAGCGATAGCCAGCCCGCTTTCGAGCAGACCGGTTCCCTCGATACGCCGCAAGCCAAGGCGGACGACCCCCTCGCCTATCGCCCCGACCCCGCCGCAGGCCCCGCGGCCGTCGAGACCACGCAGCGCATACCCGTCGCGAGCGGCTCGTCCCAACAGGAGCCGGCTCCCGCATACGCGCCCGCTTCGCCACAGACCCCCGCCCCCAAAAAGAGCGGCACCGGGCCGCTTATCGCCGTTATCGTTGTGCTGGTGGCAATCATCATCGCCCTGGTCGTTTTCTTTGTGATCAAGCCTTTCGACAACGCCGCCACGCAGACGACTGCCGAGGTAGCTAAGCTGCACCATGACGTCGACGACAATGACCTAAAGCCTCTCGGCGATCCCAACAGCCTGTACGACGATGATGACGATGACGACGAGGATGGCGGCGAAGCAACGCTCTCCGAGCAGAACCTCTACCGTCGCCTGAGCGAATACTACGACTTGCTCGAAGACCTCGACAACTACGTCCGTGGCTGCGCGCAGAACTTCAACGGCAGCTATCTGGAAGAGGATCGGACCACCCGTCAAAATCTCGCCGACGTCGCCGAGCGCACAGAGGACACCATCGAGCAGTATTACGACATCGTCGAGGACCTAGACGTCCCGACGAGCTCCAAGAACTATAGCTCCTGGAAGGACATCATCGCCCTGTACGACGACCTGGATCACCGCATTGACGCAATCTGTGATGCCTGGGAGATCAGCCTGAAATACGCCAAGCCTGCGGACCACAAGAATGAGATCGTGGCGCCGCTGTCGCGCGACAACGTGGCGGGCACCAATGACAATAAGTATCGCCTAGACTTTGAGGAGCGCTATCCCGGCGCCAAACCCGTCGAAGTGAACTAGCGCTTTGTCGTTCCCGAGCCGGCAGTTAGGGACGTTCCTAAACTGCCGGCAGAAAAGGAACGTCCCTAACTGCCGGTCAAAAAAACGAGCGAGGATCGTGGGGTCCTCGCTCGTTTTTTAGGCAATGTTTCGACCGCGCCGTTACTTGTCGGAGGCTACTTTCTTGGTAGTCGACTTCTTCGCGGTCGTCTTCTTGGCGGCAGTGGCTTTCTTAGCCGTCGTCTTCTTGGCCGCCGTCGTCTTCTTGGCCGTGCTCGCCTTAGTCGTGGTCTTGCGGCCGCGGGCGGGCTTCTTCTCCTTGGTCGGGCAGTCCATGTTGACGCAGATACGCCACGGGCCGCGCGCCGTGTTGACCACCACGATGGGGGCGCCGCACTCGGGGCAGGTCTCACCCGTCGCCTCGAGCTTACCGCGCGCCGGCAGAGGATAGCTCACGCCGCAGTCATCGTAGTTGGTGCAGCGGATAAAGCGCTTGCCGCTCTTCTCACTCTTGTGCGCGATCAGGTCGCCATGACGTCCGGCCTCGGCACACACCTTGCACTCGCCCACCTTAAGGTCGGGCTCGTAGTTGGTGGGGCACGTGGGGTTCACGCAGATCTCGAAAGCCTTCTGACGGAACGGCTGGCATTTAATGCGCGGCGCGCCGCACTCGGGGCACACGGCCGCCTCGCCCTCGAGCGGACTCACCTTGACGCCGCTCGGCACCGGATAGGTCACATCGCAGTCGGGCCAGCCCATGCAGCCAATGAAGCTGCCACGGGTCTTGGCGCTCGTCTTCATAACCAGGTCCTTGCCGCACTTGGGGCAAGCTCCCACGCGCGCATCGGCCGTGACGGCGTCGCTGATGGCGTCGCCCAGCTCCTGCGTGTGCTTGAGCAGCTCGTCGAGCACGCCAGCCAGCAGCGCGCGCGAGTGCATCACGACATGCTCTTCGGTATCCTCGCCGCGCTCCACACGGGTCATGTCGCCGTCGAGCTCGCTGGTCATATCGGGGCTCGTGATGCGCGGGGCAAACTGCGACAGCGCATCGATGATGGCGATACCCAGCTGGCTCGGCTCAACGGGATCATTTTTGAGATAGCGCACGGCGTACAGGCGCTCGATGATGCTCGCGCGCGTGGACTTGGTGCCCAGGCCGCGCTTCTCCATCTCCTGCACGAGCTTGCCCTGGCTGTAGCGCGCGGGCGGCTCGGTCTGCTTGGCCTCGAGCTTAATGTCGAATACGTCGACCGTATCGCCCTGCTCAAGCGGCGGCATCTGCTCGTCGCGTTTAAGGCCATACGGGTAGGCCTCGCGGAAACCCGGGGTCACGAGCACATCGCCCGAAGCCACGAACGGCTCACCGTTCACATCGAGCTCGAGCTTGGTGTTCTCGATGGTCGCGGGACCCATGAGCGTCGCCAGGAAGCGGCGGGCGATGAGGTCGTAGAGCTTGCGCTGGCCGCCGTCGAGCGTGGACGGATCGCCCTCGCCCGTGGGATAGATAGGCGGGTGGTCGGTGGTCTCGACTTTGCCGCGCGTAGGCTTCATGGGGCCGGCAAGCACCTTTTTGCATACGGGCGCCAGCGCCGGGTTGATCTTTGCCAGGTCGCTCACCACGGCGCCCAGATCGAGCGTCGCGGGGTACACGGTATTGTCGACACGCGGGTAGCTGATGAGACCGGCCATGTAGAGGGACTCAGCGATGCGCATGGTACGCGCAGGCGAGATGCCCTCGGCCGCGGCGGCA
>CAJMRO010000104.1:0-5805 GCA_905215825.1 uncultured bacterium | reverse complement strand
CGAGATAGCCCTCCTGGTCGAAATGCATGATCTCGATCTTCTCGGTTTCCTTCATTTGTCTCTCCTTTCTGGGGTTGTTTCCACATCCCCCATGCCAACGGGCATCAAAACCCGCTTACATTCCGTAACACTCGGCCGCTTTGGCCTTAAGCGCATTGACTGACTCTTCGTAGCCCTCTGCCTTGACCTCCATTTGCTTGGAGACGGCATCAAGATACGGGTGCACGTCCCATGACTTCAGACGCTCGGCTATCATGGCCGCAATCGTCTGGAAGAACACAAGATTGGGAATTGCGCTGAGCAGCGGAGCCACCTGAGGCACCGCAACCTCGTGAGCCCTACCCTTGGGATGGGCCGTGAGCAGCACCGTTTTTGTCGTAACGTTCGATAGCGCATCAGCGATATTCGCAAGACGCTCCGACCCCTGCGGATCGTCGACGATAAACACCAGATAGCCCGGAACGATCTGCATCTCGGGACCGTGGACGAACTCCTCGCCTTCGTGATGCATGGCAGGAATCTTGATGGTCTCGCTCAGCTTGAGGGCCGCCTCTTCGGCAACGCCATAGTTGGGGCCGTTGCCGACGACCATGGCGGGCGTGTGCTCAGAAAGCTCGAGCATGTGGTCTTGGACATATGCCTCGGCGGTCTTGCACATCACGGCATTGGCCTGGATAGCCTCACGCAGGTCGTCAAGACGCTGGGCAACGCCCTTGGCGTCAATCGTTCCGCGCGCCTGACCGCCGTAAATACCAAAGAGCACCAGGTACTCAACGAGCACCTCGACGCCCAGAGTCACAAAGTCCACCGACTCGACGCCCACACCGTAGTCAAGAACGATGTCAGCGTGTTCCTTGATGGGTGCCTCGACGTTTGCCGTGAGCGCAACTGCAGCCATATCGTGTGCGCGCATGTAATCGAGCGCCGCAATCGTATTGGTCGAATAGCCACTCTGCGAAACGGCAATGTTGAGCACATGCTGCGGATAGGTGTGTTCAAAATCGACGAAGGCCTCGGGCGTCACAACGGACACCTGCATTTGCAGGGCATCTTGCAGGTAATCGCGGGCGCAATCGGCGGCATGGCGCGACGAACCCGAAGCAACGATGCGCAGCGCGTCAAAAGAACCGGACTGGAAAATATCAACGAGCTGCGCTACCAGCTCAGACGAACGCTCGAGGTTCTCCCCCATACGCACATGGGCAAGCTGAACGTAATCGAGCATCTTCATCGTCTCACCTCGTAACAAATCATTAGTATTTGATACCAATCACAGTTACAGGTTACGGCTTTTTGATACCTCTTTGTCGATTAATTTATCCCCATCGGCGAACGGTCGATTTTGAGCCCTGTAAGGTTGTATATACAGCTGACCCAACGATCAAAACTGGTTAGTTTCCCAGCCGTTATTCACAAAATACCAGCTAGTACGTATAGGTGTAGCCGCCCGTATCGCCACGATTGAAGGACTTTACATACTCGATAGCCTGACCGCTCGCGTCATAGCTCACGCATTCCAAAAGCAAAACAAGATCGCCCTGTCCCAGTCCAAGGAGGCCGGCATCTCGTGCGCCCAGCGCTTCGATATCGAGCTTTTCCTGTGCCATGACTGGCTTTCGGCCCAGCATCTCATAGGTCTCGTACAAACTGAAGACCGACACGTCAATATCTTCGATGGTTGGGAACAGCAGGCAGGGAATCAGCGCCGTCTCAATCGATACGGGGCTACCGTTTATGCAGTTCAGGCGTCGAACGGAATAGAGCAGGTCGTCCTCGGCGATGCCAAACAGGTCGGCGTAATATGGCCCCGCATAACGCTTGGAACGCGCGAGAATACGGACGGACGGCTCGCCGCCCGAAGCACGGACCAATTCACGGAAACCGACCGTGCGTTCAAAAAAAGCAGGTACTTTCTGCGCCACAAAGGCACCTTTTCCCCGAACACGGCGAATCTGCCCGCGCCGAACCAGCTCATCGACAGCGCTTCGGATGGTCAAGCGTGTCGTACCAAATTCCTCGGCAAGGTCTTTTTCGGACGGAATCATGGAACCCGTGGGATATATACCGCGCTCGATACGTTCCTCGATGCGGCGTCGAATGCGCATATAAACCTGGGTGGCATCTACTGTTTCAGCCATTGTTCACCTGCCACGCTCCTCATGCCGTTCTCTTCGCCGTTATCGGCAAAGCGGAACTTTGTGGGCAAAATCACCGATTTGCAATGCTCCACAAAGCGCATGTCCTTATCAAATTCGATCGAGCTCTCATAGAACACCGGCGTTCCCTCTTCTTGCTGGAGCAGCTCGGCCTCTTCGGCGTTCAAACGCGAGATGGAGATATGCTCACGTCCATGCTCAACACGCACGCCACCTTCTTTGAGCAAGACATCGTAAAGACTCTCACACTCAAAATCGTGCTCGGGAAGCGCGGGGCACAGGGACAGGTTAACGTGAGCGGTCTCGATTGACGCCGGCTCGCCCTCTATAAGTCGAATGCGCTGCATGCGGAGTAAAGGAGCGCCCACAGCCACCCCAAGCTTGTCGGCAAGCGCCTCATCCGCCTCGATGGTCCCGGTGGAAACCAGACGAGAAGAGGGGTGCAGGCCGGCAGTCCGCACAGCATCGGAAAAGTTATACGTTTCCTGGAAGATATTCAGCGGCTTGGGAGGACACACATACGTACCCGATCCGCGACGGCTCTCGAGCGTTCCACACGAGATGAGCCGCGTGATACCGGCGCGCAACGCCGTACGCGAAACGCCGATCTCTTCGCACAGCACACGCTCGGCCGGCAGTCGATCGCCGCCGGCAAGCTGGTGGTGCTGGATATACCAAAGAATTCCCTCAACAGCACGATCTTTGGGGGGAATTGCATAAGATTCGCCTGCCATTGCACAGACTCCTCATTCAGAAACGTATGCCGCCATAATTAGGCCAGCCCTCCCATGGCATCAAATTCGGCCTTGATCTTCTCGGCGACATTCCGATACGACTTATATAGACTTGAATCGCGTTTGGCTTCGTCGGTCATAACGGGAATCTCTAATTTGGAAACTTCGTCTTTTCCCGTCTGAACCGCCACAACAACGCCCATACCAAGACACATATTACGCTTGGCAGCGTTTATTTTCGCCGCCTTGGCAGGATTTACCAGGATACGCTGGGCAAATTCCTGTTTTGAGGCCACTTCCTCGGCCTCCGGATCGCCCGCCTCGGCCACTTCGCACTGCAACACGTCCGCATAGTCAAAAATCTTCGGCTCGCCACCGCGTTGATGCACAGCCCACTTGCGGCGCGTGGCATCCTGGTAGATAGCCGGCAAAAATGTAAACCGCGGCGGGTCCAAAATCGTATCCGTGATGGTAAACACATCGGGATCAAAGGCATCCTGCGGGTTTTTCTTCTTGAACAGCCCCATATCAGCCTCCCGTACTAGCATTAAACAACTCAAGCTGAATATAGCACCAATTTCAAGCCGCCGCCTTACCCTATCGGTGCGCGGCGTCTATAGCTCGCCCAGCGGAAGAGTTCACGGACGAGGGCCGGGGTGCCTGCCGGCAAATAGTGGACACTCCGCATGCAATCTATGCAAACAAACAAGTACGCTTAGCTACATTCGGTAAGTTCGAGCACGCTGCCCTTAACGATAAGTGCCGGCTCCAGGACGACCTCTTCGGCACGCCTACCACCCCTACCGGCAAGACGCTTGGACATGCAGCCAAAAGCATGCTCCGCAAGGACACCAGGATCCTGCTCAATGGCGGTCAGCGCCGGCTCAAAGAGAACGTCGGCCGCCGAGTTGTCATAGCTTACGACCGAAATATCGCCCGGAATGCTCTTCCCCATCTCGTGCAGGCGCTTGAGCAAACCAAGGGCAATGTTATCCGAGCTTGCGAACACGGCGGTGGCATCAGTTGCGAGTACCGCCTCCGAGGCCTCGTATGCGCTCGGAATGTAGTACTCGCTCTCAAACTCCAAGCGCGCGTCGATAGGCAAGCCAACCTCGCGCAGTGCGCGCTCATAGCCGGCAAGTCGCTTACGCCCCGTATTGGAACGGCGCGCGTTAACCAAGCAGGCAATGCGACGGTGGCCCTGCTCGATCAGATAGCGGGTGGCCATGTAGCCACCCATCTCGTGGTCGAACATCACCTTGTCGCACTCGAGCCCCTCAATGGCACGGTCGACCATCACGGCAGGAATAGGCAGATGGCTGACTTCTTCGCGCAGGGCGCGGTCGTCGGAGAACTCGTCACCCACCACCAGAAAGACACCGTCGACGCCGCGCGTCACCAGCTGGCGCAGCAGCTCCAGATCGTCGTCGGCACTTCCGCCCGAGCTGGTAATAAAGAGCGCATAGCCGTCCTCGCGGCAGCGCTTTTCCAAGCTGCCGGCAAGCGAGGCAAAAAAGCGGCTCTCGATGTTAGGGACGATAAGGCCCAGCGTGCGCGACTCGCGCATGACCAGGCTACGCGCAATCTGGTTGGGAACATAGTGGTTGCGCGCCGCGACCTCTTTGATGAGCTTGCGGTTTTCTTCCGAGATGCGACAGGGCCGATTATTGAGCACAAGCGAGACCGACGAGGGGGAAAGCCCCACCTCCTGGGCGATCTGCTTGAGGGTGACTTTGTTGGCCATCTCGCTCCTTCCGGGTTTACGCGCAATCTCTTGAAAGTATAGCGACTACCCCTCTACCTCGGTGATAAACACTTTACCAATCCGGTAGACGGCTGTTTTATCGCCGCCAGCGCACCAAATCCGTCCGGGTGGGGTATATTGCAATCGATTGATGACAACGACCACCAAAAGGCGGATATTCGTATGCACGAGAACGACTTTTTTAACGAGGACCTGCTGTGCGCACTTGCTGGCGTTGCCGGCGAGGACAACGTGTTGATGAGCGAGCCCATGCGCGAGCACACCACGTTTAAGATCGGCGGCCCGGCCGACGTCTTTGTCACGCCCGATACTGAGCAGGGCCTCGTCGCCACGCTCGATACCTGCTATCGCTGCGACCTGCCGCTTACCATCGTGGGCAACGGCTCCGACCTGCTCGTCGGCGACAAGGGCATCCGTGGCGTCGTCGTGGCGCTGGGCGAAGGCCTCTCCGACATTACGGTCGACGGCACGCACGTCACGGCGGCGGCCGGCGCCTTGCTTTCCGATGTCGCCGCGGCGGCAGCCGAGGCCGGTCTCACCGGCATGGAGCCCATCTCGGGCATCCCCGGATCGGTCGGCGGCGCCTGCTACATGAACGCCGGTGCCTACGGTGCCTGCATGGCCGATGTGCTGGAGTCCGTGCGCGTCTACAAACCCGCTCGCCAGCTCGACGACGGCACCCGCGGCAGCGGCAATATCATCGAGTTCGATGTCGACGAGCTCAACCTGGGTTATCGAAAGAGCCGCATCGCCGATGACGGCTTTATCGTGCTTTCGGCCACCTTCAATCTCGCCCCGGGCAACGCCGCGATGATCAAGGCCGACATGGACGACTACCGCCAGCGCCGCGAGGACAAGCAGCCGCTCGACATGCCGAGTGCCGGCTCCACTTTCAAGCGCCCCGAGGGTTACTTTGCCGGCAAACTCATCATGGATGCCGGCCTGCGAGGACACGCCGTTGGCGGCGCGCAGGTGAGCGAGAAGCACTGCGGCTTCATCGTCAACGCCGACCCCGCCACCGCCGCCGATGTCGACGAACTCATCCGCCACATCCAGGCAACCGTCAAAGACCAATTCAACGTAGACCTAGAACCCGAAGTCCACCGAGTAGGCGAATTCCTTTAACAAAGAAGGCCCCGAAAGGGGCCTT
>CAJMRO010000103.1:0-5924 GCA_905215825.1 uncultured bacterium | reverse complement strand
AGACCAGTGTGGCGCCTTGTCCGCGGCTCCGAAGGAGCAGGACAAGGCGCCACACATGGTCGAGGACGTTCTGAAAACTAAGCCCGGCCCCCGCCGGACAGGTCACACTACTCGCAGAGCAGCTTAGCGATCTGGACGGCGTTGGTTGCCGCGCCCTTACGGATTTGGTCGCCGCAGCACCAGAAGGTGATGCCACGCGCGGCCTCGGGGTTCGAGATGTCGCGGCGTACGCGACCGACCCAAATCAGGTCCTGGTCGGAGGTGTCCATCGGCATGGGGAAGCGGTCGTGCGCATCCTCGGCGCTCATGTCGTCAACTAGCTTGACACCCGGAGCGGCAGCCAGCGCGGCACGGGCCTCTTCCACCGTGATGTCGCGCTCGAACTCAAGCGTGATGCTCTCGGAGTGCGAGCGCAGCACGGGCACGCGCACACAGGTGCAGTTCACGCGCAGCTCGGGCAGATGCATGATCTTGCGGCCCTCGTTTTGCAACTTCATCTCCTCGGAGGTAAAGCCCTCCTCCTTGACGCCGCCAATCTGCGGAATCAGGTTGCTCGCGAGCTGGGCGGCAAACGCGCGCGGCTCGGGAATCTCCTCGCCACGGCCCAGGGCGGCCAGCTGAGCCTCGAGCTCGGCCATACCGGGGGCGCCAGCACCCGAAGCCGCCTGGTACGTCGAGACGATCATGCGCTTCACGCCAGCGAGCTGATGCAGCGGCCACGTGGGAACCAGGCCGATGATAGTCGCGCAGTTGGGGTTGGCGATAAGGCCGTGATGCCACTTGATATCGTCGGCATTGATCTCGGGCACGACCAGCGGCACCTCGGGATCCATACGGAAGGCATGGCTGTTGTCGACCACGACGGCGCCGCGCTTGACGGCCTCGGGCAGCAGCTCCTTCGCGATATCGTCACCGGCGGCTCCAAGCACAATGTCGCAGCCCTCAAAGGCCTCGGGGCAAGCCTCTTCGATCACGATCTGCTCGCCACGGAACTCGACGGTCTTGCCCGCAGAACGCGCGCTCGCCAGCAGCTTGAGCTTGCCAACCGGGAACTCCTGCTCGTTGAGGCACTCGAGCATCTGGGTGCCCACGGCTCCCGTCGCGCCCAAAATAGCAACCGTGTACTGTTTCATGCTTCCCCCTTTAAAGGTTGTGGCTTTTGCCCGCACGCCAAGCAGGCCGATTATTGTTGCCAGTGTATACAAGAACGGGGCGGGCACGAAACCCGCCCCGTCGAAACGAAACCGAAACGAAACGCCCCGCCATAGATTTTTGAGGCAAGTCCAAAAATCTACTGGGATAGCAGCTACTTGTGGAGCGCGACCAGAGCGGGATCGACCGGCGCGGGAGCCTCCAGGTCGGAGACCTTCACAATGCCGTTTTCGTCGGAGAAGGCACGGTAAATGGTCTGAATCGCTAGGTCGAAGTCCTTCTCCTCGACACCAATAATGATGTTGATCTCGTCACAGCTCTGCGAAATCATACGCACGCTCACGCCGGCCTGGCCAAGCATGCCAAACAGGTGACCCGAGATACCTGCGCGCCCGCGCAGGTTACGGCCGACGGTCGCGATAAGCGCCAGGCCCTCGACGACCTCGATCTCGAGCGGCTCGACCTCCTGCTGAATGTCGCCCACGAGCGAGTACAGCGAGTCGTGCACATCCTGCTCCTGCACCACGGCGCCAAAGCGGTCGACACCGGTGGGCATGTGCTCGACGGAGACGTCATAGCGTTCGAACACCGAAAGCGCACGGCGCATAAAGCCAACACGGGGCTTGGTGCGGTCGCGGGCGACGTTGATGGCGACAAAGCCGCGCTTGCCGGTCACGCCGGTAATGATGGGCTCCGCCTCGCCCTCATCAGCCGTCTCGCTAATGATGGTGCCGGGGTCCTGCGGCGCATTGGTGTTCTTGATGACCAGCGGAATTCCCGCCTCACGCACAGGGAACACGGCCTCCTCGTGCAGGACGCTTGCGCCCATGTACGAAAGCTCGCGCAGCTCCTCGTAGGTAACGCGCGCAATGGGCTGAGCCTCGGGCACAATGCGAGGATCGGCAGAATAGAAGCCCGAAACGTCGGTCCAGTTCTCGTACAGGTCGGCGCCTAGGCACTTGGCCAGGATCGAGCCGGAAATGTCGCCGCCGCCACGGTCGAGCAGCTTGATCTGGCCCTCGCGCGTCGCGCCGTAGAAGCCAGGCATAACGAAGCCGCCCTGCTGACCGTACTCTTGCACCAGCTCGGAGGTGCGGTTCATGCTGAGCGTACCGTCGTGATGGAACGCCACAACCGTCGCGGCGTCCAGGAACGGTAGGCCCAGGTACTCAGCCATCAGGCGAGCGGTAAAGTACTCGCCACGGCTCACGAGCTCCTCGGTGGAGTAACCGCCCGAGCGGGCGCGCTCGGCAAAAGCCGCGAACTCCTCACGGATGGGATAGGTGAGCTCCAGCTCGTCAGCGATATCAAAATAGCGCTGGCCGATGTCCTCGAGCAGCTCCTCGCACGACACGTGGTACTTAACGTGCGCGTTAACCAGGTAGAGCAGGTCGGTCACCTTGGTGTCGCCCTTAAAGCGGCGACCACAGGCGGAAACCACCACAAAACGGCGAGCCGGGTCGGCATCGACGATGGCCTTGATCTTCTTAAAGTGTTCGGCGTCGGCGACCGACGAGCCGCCAAACTTGGCAATCTTAATCATGGGCTGGAGGTTACCTTTCTAAAAAGCCTCTGCGAACCTATTTTGCGCGCTCTGATACCATGGTTTCACCGATTGGGACCAAGGCATCCGAGGAGCAGTGTTATATGGGAACTTATCATAGTACACGAGGACGCACTTTATCGTGCTCAAGTAAGGTGGCAATCCGCACCGGCATCGCTCCCGACGGGGGTTTGTTTGTCTCGGACGAGCTTGGCACCCAGCAGGTCGATATCAGCTCGCTTGCAGATAAATCGTACTTTGAAATCGCTCAAGATGTGTTGGGAATGTTACTGAATGATTACACGGCCGAAGAAATTTCGGCGTGTGTCGACGAGGCATACCGCGGCACGTTCGCGAGTGAAGAGGTTACGCCGCTCGTCAAACTCGACGCAGCGCCGGGTGCTGACGCCCCTCAGACCTATGTGATGGAGCTCTTTGGCGGCCCCACAAGCGCCTTCAAGGACGTCGCCCTACAGATGCTCCCCCGCCTCATGGCCCGCACTTCCGCCAAGGACGGCGGCGCTGAGCGCATCATGATCGTCACCGCCACGTCGGGCGACACGGGCAAGGCCGCACTCGCCGGTTTTGCCGACGCTCCGGGCACGGGCATCACCGTCTTTTATCCCGAGGGCAAGGTCAGCCACGTCCAGAACCTGCAGATGTCCACGCAGGAGGGCGACAACGTCGCCGTCTGCGGCATCCGCGGCAACTTTGACGACGCCCAGAGCGCCGTCAAGCGCATCTTTGCCGATAAGGAGCTTGCCGAGCGTCTGGAAGCCGCCGGCACGGTGCTTTCGAGCGCCAACTCTATCAATGTCGGCCGTCTGGTACCGCAGGTTGTCTACTACTTTGCCGCCTATGCGCAGCTGCTGCGCGCCGGCGCTATCGAGGCTGGCGACGCCGTTGAGTTCTGCGTCCCGACCGGCAACTTTGGCGATATCTTGGCCGGCTACTATGCCAAGCGCATGGGTCTGCCCGTCGCCAAGCTCGTCGTGGCGAGCGACAAGAACAACGTGCTTGCCGACTTCCTGACTACCGGCGTCTACGACCGCAACCGTCCGTTCTTCACGACCATCTCGCCGTCGATGGACATCCTCATCAGCTCCAACCTGGAGCGCATGCTCTACTTCCTGTCCGACGGCGACTGCGAGCTCGTTGCCGGCCTTATGGAGCAGCTGGCACAGACCGGTCACTACGAGGTTCCCGCCGACCTGCTGGCAAAGATTCAGAGCGTCTTTGGCTGCGGTTGGGCCAGCGAGGACGAGGTCCGCGCTGCCATCAAGAGTTGCTGGGACGCCAACGACTACGTGATCGACCCGCACACCGCTTGCGGCTATCACGTCTTTGAGCAGGTCGCTCCCGCCGAGGGCGCTAAGGCCCGCGTGCTGCTTTCGACCGCCAGCCCCTACAAGTTCCCGCGCGCCTGCTGCGACGCCTTGGGCCTCGACGTTCCCGAGGATGATTTTGAGGCTATGCGTGTACTCGAGCAGGCCACCAACACGGTCGCCCCGACCCAGCTCGCCGAACTCGAATCCAAACCCGTCCGCTTCGAAGACGTCTGCGACGTCGATGAGATGGCCAGCTACGTAGAGCAGGCTGCAAAAAAGATGGCAACCAACTAAACCCCATATAAGGCGCTGGCGAAAGCCGGCGCACTTTCTTTTAATTTGGCTCCCCAGCGCGGTGAGGAGACGGCGTAGGTCGGTTTCACGCTTGCTCCGTCGCGAGTTCCGCACGAGCCGAAGGCCACTAAATGTGGCCTTCGTGCGAGCAGGACTGTCCGAGCAGCGGAGCAAGCGTGAAACCGACCCCCAGGAGGACCAACAACAATGATCAAGATCACCGTCCCCGCCACCAGCGCAAACCTAGGCATTGGCTACGATACCCTCGGCATGGCCGTCAGCCTCTACTCGCACTTTACCTTTGAGCGCGCCGACAAGCTCACCCGCTCCAAGCTCGGCTTCTCGATCCTGGGCCTCGTGCGCGATAACCCGAAGGAGCTCACCGCCAACGGCGTGACCTACCGTCACCCCGAAGGCCTGCTCAACCTGACGCAGTTCACGCAGGTGGCGCTCGCGACGGTTGCTTTTGCCCAGACCGCCCGTCTGCGCGAAGCCGGCGCCGATATCTGGCCCGCCTACTTCGCCGGCCACTCGCTCGGCGAATACAACGCGTTGTCCGCGTTCGCCGACGTGATTCCGCTGGAAACCGTGCTGGAGCTCGTGTTCCACCGTGGTTCCACCATGCACCACCTCATCGAGCGTGACGCACAGGGTCGCTCCAACTACCGCATGGGTGCCCTGCGCCCGAACCAGTTCGGTGTGGACGACGCGCACGTCAAGGAATACGTGGAATCCGTGGCCAAGGCGTCCGGCGAATTCCTGGAGATCGTGAACTACAACCTCGCCGGCCAGCAGTACGCCATCGCCGGTACGATCGCCGGACTCAAGGCCCTGAAGGCCGATTCCGCCCGCCGCGTGGCCGCATTCGGTGGCAAGCCCGCGTTCATGCTGGTGCCCGGCATCGATGTGCCGTTCCACTCCACACTGCTGCGCAAGGGCGTGCCGGAATTCCGCGACAAGCTCGACGCGCTGCTTCCCGCTTACATCGACTACCGTGGCCGTCTGGTGGACCGCTACATCCCGAACCTGGTGGCCACCCCGTTCGAGATGACCAAGGAATTCGCCGCCAAGATCCTCGAAGTCGTGCCGTCCGAGCGTATCAAGGCCGCGCTCGACGACCCGGCCGTGTGGGATTCCTACGCCGATGACGACCAGAAGCTCGGCCGTCTGCTCTTGACCGAACTGCTCTCCTGGCAGTTCGCCTCCCCGGTGCGTTGGATTGAAACCCAGGCGCTGCTCTTCGGTCAGCGCGAACAGGGCGGCCTCGGCGTGGAAGAATACGTCGAAGTCGGCCTCGGCAACGCCCCGACCCTGGCCAACCTCGGTGCCAAGACCCTACGTCTGCCCGAGTTCGCCGGCAACGATACGGTCGTCTACAACGTCGGCCGCGATGAAGGCCGCGTCTACATGACCGACACCGATTCGCTGGTTCCCGACGATGAGCCGGAAGAGGCTGCGGCCTCGGCCCCGGTCGAAACCGCTCCTGCCGGTGGTTCCGCCGTTGCCAAGCTCGGTTCCGGTGCCGCTCCGGCAAATGCCGTGACTGAGGCTGCTCAGACAACGGATGGCTCCGTCGCCGGACAGTCCACTGGACTGTCCGACTCCTC
>CAJMRO010000102.1:0-6004 GCA_905215825.1 uncultured bacterium | reverse complement strand
CCCGCGACCCCAACCTTGGCAAGGTTGTGCTCTACCAACTGAGCCATGTCCGCTTACGAGGATTAATCTTACGTGATGCCCGCATCCTATGCAAGAACTTTTTTTGAAAAGTTTTGCGACGCTCTCGCGAGGGCATCAGTCGTCACGAAAGGCGCGAACAAACGCAGGCTCGCAGCGAGATGCCCCTACATCTCACCGAGCATGATCCAGGCAGAGCTGTCCTGCGCGAGCCTGCCGTCTGCAAGCGGTGATGAGGTGAGCAGGACCCTGCCCGCCGGCAGCTCCACGGGTGCTGCACCGAAGTTCGTCACACACGCCCAGCCGTTATCGCGGCGATAGGCGATGACGCCGCCCTCAGCGCCCTCGGCACCATCCGCAAGACCGGTGCGCCCGTCAAGATCGAGCCACGCAAGATCGTTGGCGCACCCGCGCAGCTTGCGCCGCAGCCAGAGGGCGTCACGATAGAGCGCAAGCATCGATGTCGGGTCCACTTCTTCCCTATCGGCAGCATAATCGGAAAACCATGCAGGCTGCGGCAGATGGGGCGCCGCATCGGCGTCTGCCGGCGAAAACCCAAACGATCCGCCATGCGCGGGATCGTCCGCCGCCACCCACGGCAGGGGCACACGACAGCCGTCGCGCCCCTTCTCACGCTTCGGTCCGTGCGTATTGGTCGCAGTAGGGTCTTCGAGTGCAGCCCACGGGATATCAGCCACCTCAAAAAGGCCGAGCTCCTCACCCTGATACACGTATGCCGAGCCCGGAAGCGCCAGCTCAAGCAAAAGGGCCGCCCGCGCGCGGCGCTCGCCGAGTTCACGGTCCTCGTCATAAGACGACCCGTCGCGCAAGAGCCAGTCGAGCGCAATCTGGTGGTAGCGCGTCGCCTTGATTTGCGGCAGGGCATAGCGTGTCGCCACGCGCGGCACGTCGTGGTTGGAGAGTACCCAGGTCGAGGCGGAATCGGATTCGACGGCTGCCTTCAAGCCCTTCTCGATTGCAGTGTGCATGTCATCATAGGTCCAAGTGGCCTTGGCAAACTCAAAGTTGAATGTCTGGCCAAGCTCGCTTGCGCGCGCATAGAGATACTGGCGCTCGGGCAGCACCCATGCCTCGGCAACGGCGCTGCGCGGCGGATTATAGCGGTCGAACACGCGGCGCCACTCGCGATAGATCTCGTGGACCTCGTTGCGGTCCCACAGCGGATGGGTGCCGTCGTCAACCATGTCATCGCCCTCGGCGAGATGCCACCGGTCGAGGTCATCGCGGTCGAGATCCTTGGCGAGACCTTGCGCCACATCAATGCGAAAGCCATCGACGCCTCGATCGCTCCAAAACGCCAGGACGTCGCAAAAGAGCGCATGAACCTCGGGGCATGACCAGTCAAAGTCCGGCTGCTCGGGCGTAAACATGTGCAGATACCACTGACCGTCCGCAACACGCGTCCAGGCGGGGCCGCCAAAGTTGGCATTCCAATTGGTGGGAGGCAGCTCGCCATGCTCGCCGCGACCATCGCGGAAGATATAACGGGCGCGCTCGGGCGATCCGGAGCCGGCGGCAAGAGCGGCTTTGAACCAGGGGTGCTGGCTGGATGAATGGTTGGGCACGATGTCGACGATGACCTTGATGCCGCGCGCGTGAGCCGCAGCGATCATGTCATCGAAGTCGTCAAGCGAGCCGAGACGTGGATCGACATCGCAGTAGTCCGCCACATCATAGCCACCATCGACAAGAGGCGATGGGTAAAACGGGCTCAGCCAGATGGCCTCGATACCCAGCCGCTCAAGATAGTCCATCTTCTGGGTAATGCCCGCGATATCGCCCAGACCCGAACCAGTCGAATCCTTAAACGAGCGCGGGTAGATCTGATAGATCGCGGCATCGGACATCCATGAGCGCGAAGAAGACTTTTCTGTAGCCATGGGATAAGTCTCCCTTGCAACGAGGTTTTGCGAGATGCCCACGATGATACGCCCAAAGCGGACATTCGCGACAAACAACGCCACAGCCACGCCCCAAAACGATCGCCCCCTCTCGGGTTCAAGCCTCCTGGGACGAATCGACCGATTAGTGAAAAGAACGGAAGACCCACTTTCCCGGCCACGACAGCGAGCGGGCTCCGGGTGCCCCAGGTTGCCGCGAAAGAGGAGGGAAGCGTACTTTATGTACGCGACCGACGATTGAGGGGCAAGATGGGGTGCCCGGGGCTCGCGCAGCGTCAACAAAAAACGCGGTTCGTTAGAACCGCGTAAGATAGTTGGAGCGGACAACGGGGCTCGAACCCGCGACCCCAACCTTGGCAAGGTTGTGCTCTACCAACTGAGCCATGTCCGCTTGCGGGTTATTAATTTACGCGAGTTGTCCAAAAGACGCAAGTACTTTTTTCAAAAAACTTGTCTGCCGCATGTTCTTAGTAGCTAAACGCGCTAAAGCGATTGCTAGGCACACGATTCCAGTGCTCCGCTAAACAGCTTCACCATCTGCACGCGCGTGCCGGCGCCGTCCGTACGACGAGCAACCTCCACGTTATCGACGAGCATACGCATAAGCTTGATGCCACGGCCGCGTTCCTCGGATGCGACCGGTTCGCTCGTTTCATCGATAGAATAGCCGGCACCTCGATCAAGCACCTCAACCACAACGCGATCGCCATAGGCCTGAACCGTCAGGACGCACCCGATACCGCCCGCATGGTCATAGGCATTACCCAGCGCCTCCCCCGACGCCAATGCGACATCGTAGCGCTCGTCACGGCGCAACGGGAGCGATTCAAGGAGTTCGGCGATGCGATGTCGGTAGTATGGAAGATTCTCGATACCCTGACGGACCTCGACGCTCTTACTCCAGCGAGGCAGCTCCCCCACCGGAATGGCGGGAATAGACTCCCGTGCCGGCCCCGCGACATGAAGGATATCGACAAGACGAGCAATCTCCAAAAAGCGAACAACTTCACCTGATGCATTGACGAGCGAAAGCAGGCCTTCTCGCCTCATGAGCTCACGAGCGCGCGTAAGCAGGAATGCCAAGCCCGTCGAATCGATAAAGCTAACAGCCTGACAGTTGATGACGGCACGACGCACGCCGCGGCCAATCAAAGCATCCAACCGCCGACGCAGCGCAGGCACCGTGGCGATGTCGATATCGCCTGGTGGCGTCAAAACCGCTATGTCATTCCACTCATTCATACGACCATGGTTCCCCAAAAGAGCTTGTTCGATGCATGCGTTTCCGCAACCGTGCGGATTCGACGCGCCCAGCGTCGCTGTTTAGGACCGGCCCCGTAAAAACTCAAGGGACACCAATGCAATGTCATCGTCCAGCGCCGATTCGGTAAATCGGTCAAGCTCGCCCAAGACCTTGCCGCAGATTCCCGATACGCCCTCACCCGAGACAGAGAGCAGAAGGTCACGAAGGCGCTGCTCGCCAAAGAACGCTCCGGTGCGGTCGCGGGCCTCAATCGTTCCGTCCGTATACATGAAGAGCATGTCGCCAGGAGCGAACGTAAACACGCCTGTCTCGTACACCATGCTCTCAAAGGCACCGATTACGCCCGATTGGCATCCAAGCAGCTCGACCTCTCCTCCACGGGCCTCGCCGCCACCCAGCGGCATCGACTCTGGCCTAATGACCATGGTCGGAGGATGGCCCGCCGAACAATACGTTGCGCGTCCGGCTTTAAGGTCAATCTTGGCGATAAAGGCCGTCACGAACGTCTCGACCCTCGAGAAGCCCATGAGCATGCTGTTAAGGGAGCGTGCCATGCGGGCCGGTCCAGCGCCCTCCCAGGCATATGCCGTCAGGGCCGTCTTGACGAGCGCAGACATCGATGCAGCCTCAATGCCTTTGCCAGACACATCGCCCAGAATCATGACGGCGCAGTCGTCGGGAAGACGGATGAGCGTATAGAAATCGCCGCCGACCAACGCCGAGTTCGTGGCCGACAGGTACACCGAATCGGTTGCGATACCCGGAACATCCCCCAGGGAATTTCTCATGCCAATCTGAAGGGTCTGAGCAATATGGCGCTCCTCGCGCTTTTGAGATTCGCCTTCGTAGATCAGTTCAAAGTCATGCGCCAAGTGCACCAGGTAGTCATATTCAAGATCATCAATCGGCTCTTGGCTGCCATCACGAAGCAGCAGTGCGCGCGTCGTCGGGCTCTTCGCAACAGAAGCAGGAACAATCGCGTCGTTACTGTGCTTGCCATCACCCTCAGAGCGCGGGCGCCCCGCCTCGATGCCGGAGTCGACGTAGAGACCTTGACAAGGCAGACCATGCGCCCTAAGCCAACCTCCCATAGGCATCGATTCGTCAACGCGAGTTATACGGACGTGTTTAAGGTCCTCGGCACTCGTACCTCCCAAAACAGATGCCTCAAAGCCATCAGGTCCAGCCCCCAGACGTGCCGCTGGCGCCGTCGTGGAAAAGAAAAGCTTCTCGGGATCGTCCGGCAAAGCAACGCGACTGCCGCCTTCAAAATCTATGACGTAGGAATCCAGACTGGCGTCATACTCAACAGGGCAAAAATGGCAGTTAAGCATATTGCAGATCTCGGACGATACCGCCTGGGTAGCCGCGGCGGAATCGTCTAGAAAGGTAAACAACTCATCACGCAAGACATTGAGCGAGCGGCCAAGCTCGGCCGTGCGACGGGAGCGAAGGCTCGATGCCATGCCGACCAGCTGGATAGACAGGTAATCGCAAATGACCTCGAGTACATTAACGTCATAGGCGAGCGGTGCTTGAGGGCGTTTCCAACCAACTTCCAGCACGCCAAGAATCTGCGTACCGTAAAAAACGGGAAGACAGATCTCGCTGCGGTACGGAGGCATATCCTGCATGCGCAACAGGTGCTTAGAACGATTGTCCAAGTCCATAAACATACCGGAGGCGGCCTTATCACCCTCAAGGTCCTGTTGAATCGACAAGCGACAGGCACGCGACTCACGAAGAACATACGTCGGAATGCCAGCGCCATACGGCAAAAACTCAGGCAGGTAGCTGTCGTACAGCTCCTTGGAAACACCGCGAAGTTTAAAACCGCCGCTCTCAGAAAAATAGATAGCGGCACCCGAAGCATCGAGCGTTCCTACAAGCTGGTTCAAAACGGTATCAAGTAGGCTGGGCAGCTCATCGGAGCCCACGGTACTCATAATGACCGAGAGCGTGCCAGAGAGGCGCTTGTTCGCCACTCTAAGCTCCGAAAGAGCACGCTTGAGCTGACGGTCGTGCGAATACTGTTCTTCGATGCTATGGAGCGCCACCAGGACACGTGGCGCGCGGCGCCCAAAGATGCGTGGAGGCGTTACGGAGCCCGCACGAACCAAGACGGGGATAAAGGAGCCGTCACTCAACTTGAGCATCAGTTCGTTCTCGGAGCCATCAGTTTCAAATGGCAGACGATGTTCCGTCGCACGTTCAAAAGCGGACGAGTACAGGACGTCTTTAACATCTCCACCGATGACGTCGGCGCGTTCCTCGCACATCAAACCAAGTAAGCGATTATTCACATGCAGAATGGTTCCGTCGAGCTCGCAGATGATGACAGCATCGCTCGTGATCTCGACTAGTTGGGCAACGTCTGCCCACTCGTTGCGTTCAAGCGTTTCCATCGTGGACCCCACCGTCTATCGGTAACAAAAAAGCCTCCGAAGAGGCTTCTCAAATGCGATGGTGTCGGAGGCGGGACTTGAACCCGCATGACCAAAAAGCGGTCACTAGCACCTCAAGCTAGCGCGTCTGCCAATTCCGCCACTCCGACATGCTATGTTGTTGATTCACGGTTCGTTTTGTTGGACCCGCGCGTTCAACGAGGAAGATAATAACCTATGATTCGAGAACTGTGCAAGCACTTTTTTCAAAAAAGTTTACGAATTTGTAAATGCGCTGGTAGATCTATATGTTCGGCCCCGAATCGGTGTTGCCTCCCGGCGCGTCCTCGGGCATGAGCGATATTTTGTTGCGCACTTCGTGCTGCAAAATATCGCTCCCCCTGCGGAATGCGCCG
>CAJMRO010000101.1:0-6039 GCA_905215825.1 uncultured bacterium | reverse complement strand
GACGAGCGCGAGCAGACGCTCAACCAGCTGCTGACCGAGATGGACGGCTTCGATAACCACAAGGGTATTGTCGTTCTCGCTGCTACCAACCGCCCCGATAGCCTTGATCCCGCCCTGCTGCGCCCCGGTCGTTTTGACCGCCGCATCCCCGTTGAGCTGCCCGATCTGACCGGCCGCAAGAACATTCTTGAACTGCATGCCAAGAGCGTGAAGACGGAGCCGCCGATTGACCTGACCGCGATTGCCCGCGCCACGCCCGGCGCCTCGGGCGCCGACCTGGCCAACATCATCAACGAGGGTGCTCTGCGCGCCGTCCGCGAGGGTCGCAAACGCGCCACGCAGGACGATTTTGAGGAGTCGGTGGAGGTCGTTATCGCCGGCCAGCAGCGCAAGTCTACGGTGCTGTCCGACCACGAGAAACAGGTCGTTTCTTACCACGAGATCGGCCATGCCATCGTTGCCGCTCGCCAGAAGGGCTCTGCGCCGGTCACGAAGATTACCATCGTGCCACGCACGAGCGGTGCTCTGGGCTACACCATGCAGGTCGAGGAGGATGAGCGCTTCCTGACCACACGCCAGGAGGTCCTGGACAAGCTCGCCGTCTATTGCGGTGGCCGTGCAGCCGAGGAGCTCATCTTTGGCGAGATGACGACCGGCGCCGCCAACGATATTGAGCAGGCCACCAAGCTTGCCCGTAACATGGTGACGCGCTTTGGTATGTCCGATGAGTTTGGCATGATGGCGCTCGGTACCGTTCAGAATGCGTACCTCAACCAGGACACGTCGCTCACCTGCGCCCCCGGTACGGCCGAGCGCGTGGACGCGATTGTCGCCAAGCTGATCGAGGATGCGCACGACCGCGCCCTGCAGATCCTGAAGGAGAACAAGTTCAAGCTCCACGAGCTGGCTCGTTATCTGTACAAGAAGGAGACGATCACGGGCGAGGAGTTCATGAATCTCCTCACGCGCGAGAATCCGCTGATGCCAAAGCAGCAGTAATACTGGTTGCGCAGTGTCAATCGCCCCATTTGAGTGTTTATCTCAAATGGGGCGTTTTGCGTGGGGAGAGTTGTATATGAAGATCGTGGTAAGTGCCTGCTTGATGGGCGAGAGCTGCAAGTATAACGGGCTCGACAACTACCACCGCGCGTTGGTCGAGGCCTGCGAACGTACGGGGACCGAGGTCCTCTTGGTGTGCCCTGAGGTCTTTGGCGGCCTGCCCACACCGCGCAAGCCGTCCGAGATCGTGGACGGCGAGGTCCGTACCTGCGAGGGCATCTCGGTCGATCGCGAGTTTCGCCTAGGCGCTCAACGTGCGCTCGATATGTGCGAGCAAGCGGGCGGTCCGGAAGAGATCGCCGCGTGCATCCTGCAGGACCGCAGCCCCTCGTGTGGCGTAGGTCGCATCTACGACGGAACGTTCAGCGGTACGCTCACCGTGGGCAACGGTGTTTTCGTCGACCTGCTCCTGCGCCACGGGTACCGCGTGATTCCGGCTAGCGAGTTCGACCCCAGCATGGTGGAGCAATAAAAAAACCACCACAAAGGTGCCTGTCACCTTTGTGGTGGTTTTGGCCTGGGTCTAGAGCGTGTGGCCGTAGGCGTTGGCGGCCTTGATGGCGGCGGCGAATTTTTCGTCGGTGAAGGGCTCGGGGTTTCCCTGCTTCCACTCGTTGGTGGCGTGTGCGAACTCGCAAAGGGCGGGGATATCTGCCTCGGAAAGCCCGACCTGCTCAAGCGTCACGGGCAGGCCCATCTGCTTGTTAAAGGCCGCGTAGCGCTCAAGGTTCTCGGTGTCGCCCGTGTAGGCGAACAGCACGAGCACGCCCAGGCTTACGACCTCGCCGTGCAGGTAGGTGCCCTCGCGCGGAATGCTGCAGGTGGCGTTGTAGAACGCGTGCGCCACGCTCGAGTTGTAGTAGTAATCGTTTTGGTTGGTCAGGTTGGAGACGTAGCCCGTGTTGACCACGATGTCGAGCGCGATCTGCTTGACGGCCTCGCTCGACAGGTTCTGGCGCACGTCCTCAAGACCCTGGACGCCATAGGTAAACAGTGGCTCGGAACAGGTGTGGGCGAGCGCCAGGCCAAGACCGGCGGTGTGCTCCAGGTTGCCGGCGCTCGTGGCGTACTCGACCTCGGGCTGTTTAGACAGGGCATCGCCCACGCCGGCCCAGAAGTACTCTGCCGGTGCCTCGGCGATGATCTTGGGGTTGATGAAGATGTGCGCGGGGCGGTTGGGGTACGAATAGCCTTCGAGCGAGCCATCGTCGTTGTAGACAACGGCAATCGCTGTCGCGGCCGAGCAGTTGGAGCAGATCGTCGGCACGGTAAAGACGATCTTCTTGAGCTCGATAGCTGCGGTCTTCACGGTGTCGAGTGCCTTGCCGCCGCCGCATGCGAGAAGCACGTCAGCTTCCTGGCAGGCAGGGGAATTCACGACCTTGGCGATATTGGCACGCGTACTGTTGGTGCCGTAGACGCGCGTCTCCAGAATCTCGACGTCGGTACCCGCCAACGCAGCTTCGATACCGGGAAGTGCTGCGGCCAGCGCCCGCTTGCCACCGATGATCGCGACCTTGGCCGCTCCGTACTCCACCAGCGCGCCGGGCAGCTCGTCAAAGCAGTCCTCGCCGACGGTATAGTCGCTCATTCCAATCGTGCGCATAGGTGCCTTCTTTCGTTAGATAGAGTGCTTTCAGGTATTTTGCTCCTAGAGAAGGCTAACGACCACGAGAAATTTCTTACGTATGAAACCAGTGTTGAGGGTTTTTCGCCGGCGTTGACCGTGCTACCATACAGCGCATAAGCGTTGATGGGGACGAGTAGTCGGCCGTCCGCATGCCACAGAGAGCGGGGAGCGCTGAGAGCCCGTGCATGCGACCGATGAAAATCACCCCGGAGCTGCGGTCCCAACGGACGTGCCGCACAGGCACGTCTTAGTAGACATCGCCGAGATGGTCGTCGATACAGGCCAGCCGAGTAACGGATGCGAGCGCGCGAATACGCGGGCGAGGGCATCTAAGCTGGGTGGTTAAGCGAAGAGCTTTTGCGGGCGCACAGCCCGTTTTGTGGCGCTTCGTCCCAGCTTGTAGGGACGGGCGTCTTTTTGGTGCCCAACGGGCGTGTGCGCCCACGATATGAAAGGGGTACCGTGGCAAACGAGTACAAGCAGACGATGAATCTGCCCAAGACCGGTTTTCCCATGCGTGCCGGTCTTTCCAAGTCCGAGCCTAAGCGACTCAAGGACTGGCAGGACAACAAGGTCTACGAGCAGGTTCTGAAGAAGAACGAGGGTCACAAGAAGTTCGTGCTGCACGACGGCCCTCCGTACGCCAACGGTCCGATCCACATCGGCCATGCCATGAACAAGATCTCCAAGGACATGATCAATCGCTACTGGATGATGCAGGGCTATGAGGTTCCCTATGTCCCCGGTTGGGACTGCCACGGCCAGCCGATCGAGCACAAGGTCGAGGAGAAGCTCGGCACCGAGAAGTTCAACCAGACCCCCACGGCCAAGATCCGTGAGCTCTGCAACGAGTTCGCTGTCGAGAACATTGAGCTGCAGAAGGCCGGCTTCCGTCGTCTGGGCGTGCTTGGCGACTGGGACAACCCGTATCTGACGCTCTATCACCAGCATGACGCCGCCGACATTGAGGTCTTCAAGGCCATGTTCGACAAGGGCATGATCTATCGCGGCCACAAGCCCGTCCACTGGTGCAAGCACTGCCACACCGCGCTGGCCGAGGCTGAGATCGAGTACTCCGACGAGACGAGCCCGTCCATCTTCGTGCGCTTTGAGATGACCTCCAAGCCCGCCGGTCTCGAGAACTTCGACGGCCCGGTCGACTTTATCATCTGGACGACCACGCCGTGGACCATCCCCTCCGACCAGGCAGTTTCCCTCAAGCCCGGCGCCGCCTACGTCGCCGTTGAGCACGACGGCCGCGCCGAGGTCATGCTCGAGGACCTGGCTCCCAAGTGCTGCGAGGAGTTTGGCTGGGAGTACACTCCGGTTATGGTCGACGGCAAGCCCTATGTGGTTCCCGCCGAGACCTTCCACCACATCCACTACAAGCAGCCGATCTTTGACGGTGTCGAGGGCGTGGCGCTGCTGGCCGATTACGTCGGTGTCGATGACGGTACCGGTATTGTCCACAACTCGCCCGGCCACGGCGTCGACGACTACTTTGCCTGCCTCAAGGAGGGCATCACCGACATCTGCATGCCGGTCGATGACGACGGCAAGTTCTACACCGGCGAGGAGTTTGGCACCGGTGGCCCCTTCAGCGGTATGGACACCGATGAGGCCAACCCGCACATCATCGAGTTCCTGCGCGAGCGCGGTACCCTAGTCCTCGAGAAGAAGATCACGCACAGCTATCCGCACTGCTGGCGTTGCAAGCACCCGGTGCTCTTCCGTGCTACCGACCAGTGGTTTGTCTCGATGGACAAGACCGGTTTGCGCGAGCAGGCTGGCAAAGAGGTCCGCGAGAACGTCAAGTGGTATCCGGCCCACGCGGCCAACCGCATCGGCGCCATGGTCGAGCAGCGTCCCGACTGGTGCATCAGCCGTCAGCGCAACTGGGGCGTGCCTATCCCCAGCTACACTTGCGCCGACTGCGGCGAGAAGGTCATGAACGACGCTACGCTCGACGCCGTCATCAAGCTCTTCCACGAGAAGGGCTCCGACGCTTGGTTCACCGACGCTCCCGAGAGCTACCTGGGCGAGGCCTGCGTCTGCCCCAAGTGCGGCGGCCATCACCTCAAGGCCGATAAGGACATTCTCGACGTGTGGTGGGATTCCGGCGTCTCCTGGAAGGCCGTCTGCGAGTATCGCCCTGAGCTTGAGTACCCGGCGGATGTGTACCTCGAGGGCTCCGACCAGCATCGTGGTTGGTTCCAGAGCTCGCTGCTCACCTCGGTGGGTGCCAACGGCCACGCCCCGTACAAGGCAGTCGTCTCGCAGGGCTTCACCCTCGACGGCCAGGGCCGCAAGATGTCCAAGTCGCTCGGCAACGTCATCGACCCCAACAAGGTCTGCGACGAGATGGGCGCCGACATCATCCGTCTGTGGGTTGCGTCCGTCGATACCAGCTCCGACGTTTCCATCGACCATGAGATCCTTGCCCGTACGTCCGATGCCTACCGTCGTTTCCGCAACACGCTGCGCTTCCTGCTCTCCGAGCTTGAGGGTCAGTTTGAACCCGAGACCGACGGCGTCGCCTTTGCTGACTTACTGCCGCTCGACAAGCTCATGGTTGCCCGTCTGACCCAGGTCCAGGCCGAGGTCGACGACGCCTACGCCAGCTATGAGTTCCCGCGCGCCTACCGTGCGCTCTACGACTTCGTGGTGACCGAGCTTTCCAACGTGTACCTTGACGCCCTGAAGGACCGTCTGTACTGCGACAAGCCCGGCTCGCTCGAGCGCCGCAGCGCGCAGACCGTGCTGGCCGAGCTCTTCTCGATGCTCATGCGCGATCTGCAGCCGATCCTGTCCTACACGGTCGATGAGGCCATGGCCTATGCGCCCGCCGGCTGCGTCGATCACCAGAAGTACGCCGCGCTGCTCGATTGGTACAAGTCGCCCATCACGGTCGACGAGGCCAATGAGTTTGAGGGTGTGCTCGAGGCTTCGCTCGAACTCCGTAGCGCCGTGACCAAGTCCCTTGAGGATGCCCGCTCTGCCGGCACCTTCACCAAGAGCCAGCAGGTCCGCGTCAAGGCGGTCGTTCCCGCCGAGATGTACGCGCTGCTGACCGGCGACAAGGCTGTCGACCTGGCCGAGTTCTACATCGTCTCCGATGTTGAGCTGACCCAGGGCGAGGAGCTCTCCGTTGCTATCGAGGCTGCCGAGGGCGAGTGCTGCGACCGTTGCTGGAACTACCGCACCACCGTCGGCGAGTACAACGGCCACGCGCATATTTGCAAGCGCTGCGCCGATGTTTTGTAGGTTACGGCGTTCGTAGAACGCCGTAACCTACCGACGCTGCAAACGCCCCTAAGCGGCAATCTGACGTTCAATCGTCGGTCGCGTAC
>CAJMRO010000100.1:0-6047 GCA_905215825.1 uncultured bacterium | reverse complement strand
GGGTCGCCACCGCTCTCGTGTGCATAGGCGGTGTCGGGGTAGAGCGCGGCGTTGACGGCGTCGTCCAGCACGCTCATGGGATCGGACAGCGCACCCTTCATCTCGTTGAACACCACGCCGTTATAGCGCAGCGTGCCCTCGTGCAGGCTCGCGGAGCTGCTGTCGCCCTCGGCGCCCTCCGGCAGGTCCAGTTCGTAGTGCCAGCCCTCCTGCTCAAAAATGGTGGGCTTGGTATAGATGGCCGGGTTGAACACCGCGTCCAGGTACACGTCCATCAGGTTGTACAGATCCTGCTCGTTGGTGGTGGCAACGGGGTAGATGGTCTTGTCGGGGTAGGTCATGGCGTTGAGGAACGTCTGCATGGAGCTCTTGATCAGGTCGACAAACGGCTCCTTGACGGGGAACTTTGCCGATCCGCACAGGACCGAGTGCTCAAGAATATGGAACACGCCGGTGGAATCGGCCGGCGGCGTCTTAAAGCCAATGGCAAAGGCCTTGTTTTCGTCGTCGCATGCCAGGTACAGCAGGCGAGCGCCCGAGGCGGTGTGGCGCAGCACGTAGGCGTCCGAGTCGAGCTCGGGCACGGTCTCGCGGCGCTCGACGGCAAAGCCGTGGCAGGTAGTGCCGGGCACTAGCAGTGCGGCGGCAGCGGCGCGCGGGTCGGTTGAGGTAGTGGGCATATGCAGTCTCCTTTGACGCCCCAGCGGGGGCGAATCGAGTCGAATCCTCGAGAGTATACCCATATGGGGCCGCGGCTCTGCGGCGAACTGAAGACGATGCTGGCGGATTGGGCATAGGTCCCGCGTGCCCGCCGCACGAGCGTGGAAAATTGGACACTCGCCAAACGAGAGTGGATATTCGGACGGACGAGCGAGGATTTCCGGATACCTATCGAACGAGAGTGGATATTTGGACGGAATCTGCCGCAAAAGCCCCAAAAACCGTCCAAATATCCACTCTCGATATCCGACCGTCCGAAAATCCTCGCTCGTCCATCACTCGCGTATCTCTCGTCTCTCATTCGTCTCTAATATGAGAGATGACAGGAAGATGAGAGAAAAATATGAGAGATAACTGAGCAGCAAAGAGACAGGCAATCATGGTATTGTCTCAATACCGATTGTTCTACCAGCAATAATATGTATAAATGAAGCAAATGGTAGACATTCCATCTCTATCTATCTCTTATCTCTAAGCCGAGAGATAGAGAGATAAATGAGAGATAATTACGAGAGATAACTGAGAGACGAGGGAAATCTATCCGCGGCATTCTCCGCAGGACCGAGCGAAAGGACGTGCAGATGAACGAAAACGAGCTGACCGGTCTGCTTGAGTCTTTAAGGCGTATGGGCTCGGATGATCTTAACGTCGAAGTGAAGGAGAGCGCCATGACGCTTTCCCGCGACGTGTGGGAAACGGTGAGCGCATTCGCGAACACTGCCGGCGGAATCATCGTGCTCGGAGTGAGTGAGCGCGCAGGTTTTGTCCCGGTTGAGAACTTCGAGACCGAGAAAGTGCTCAACCAATTTGTGTCAGGCATGGGTGATGCGGGCGGTCGAGGAAAGCTGGCCAATCCGCCCAAATACACGATCGAGCGAGTGGAGCTTCAGGACGTCATCGTTCTCGTCATTACGATTGAGGAGCTCGATCCGTCGAGCAAGCCCTGCTATGTCATAGAGCGAGGCGCCCAGGGCGGCAGCTACAAGCGCATCGATGACAAAGATGTGCCGCTTTCACCGACCGAGGTGCTCGCATTGGGGTCATACGGTCGAGCGACTCCGAGCGATCGCGACGCGGTGGCGGGTGCGGGCGCGGACGATCTCGACGAGACGCTGGTCGACCGTACGATAGATCGGGCTTTCTCGTTGACGCCCCGGGCAATGCGCGGTACGCCGGACAAACAAACGAAGCTGGAGCGCCTAAATATCCTTGATTCCCAGGGCAATGTCACCAAGGCTGGACTCCTAGTTGTGGGCACCTACCCTCAGCAGTTCTATCCCAAGCTCTTCATTGACGTGGCTGTCCATGCGGGAACTCAGAAGGGCATGGCGGGGTCGCTGAGGTTCATGGACCGCGCAATCTGTGAGGGAACGTTGGGCGAGATGATCTCGGATGCCGTCGCAGCTGTCGCCAAAAACCTGCGCCGCATCTCGACCGTCCAAGGCATCTCGCGTATCGACTCGCTGGAGATTCCCGAGGAGGTTCTGCGCGAGGCAATCGCCAACGCCGTAATCCATCGAGAATACGGGGATCGGTTCTGTGGACAATCGATTGCCGTCGACGTCTTTGACGATCGTGTCGAGGTGACGAATCCTGGCGGCCTTTACGGGGGAAAGACTCGCGAGAACTTGTTTGACGGCAGCTCCCGATGCCGTAACGCGACGCTTGTGAAGCTCATGTCGATTGTCCCGCTGCCGGATGGCGCAGGTTCGCCGGCTGAGGGCAATGGCTCGGGCATCCCGATGATGATCGATGCTATGCGCGCGCATGGTCTGGCCGAGCCCCTGTTCTGCCCCGGATTCGATCGGTTCAAGGTCGTACTTTACCGTTCAAAGATCGAGCCGGTCGATCATGGCGGGGGCTTAATTGTGACGGCACTCAAACACTACGGCGAGCTGGGGACGCGCGAGCTGGCGGAGCGCACGGGACTCACGGTTTCCCAGGTTAGGGCACGCGTCAATGCGCTCATTGAGCAGGGTGAGCTTGAGCCGACGGCGCCGTTGACAAGCCGCAACCGCAAGTATCGACTGTCAGAGCGCGTGGAATAAATGCGTTAGTGGACGAGGCGACTCAATAATCGACCCTCGATTGGCGCCCACTAAGGTAAAGCGGTTGTTGCCCAGTCGACGGTGATGCTAAAGACTCGGCTTACGCCGGCATGGCCCCGAACCCGTCCATCAAGAACAGCCTAAGAACCAGCTTGATGACATATCCCGGTTTGACTTCAGCCGTGCCAAAGACGCTGCGTTCGGCGAGCTCGCTGCAGTATGCGTAGATATCGCGGATAAGGTCCGCGCCCGAAAGCGTAAACATGTAGCCTGCGTCCGAAAGCGCATTGGGCGCGGCGGGCAACTTGGCCATGTGGCAGAACGTTTGCAGGTCGGGCGCCATAACATTCTGGTAGTCGAGGTGGCCGCTGGTATCCTGTGCGGCAAGCTCCAATTGGCGCGCAAAATCCAGCGCCGCCGCTAACACAAAGCTCGGCGTAGGCGCATTGACGTCCTGGGTGGTCGCCACAAGCCTGCCCGCCGCCTGCGTGATAAGCCAGGCGACCTCGCGCTGGCAGCGCACGGCCTTGCGCGTAACCGGCTTGATGGACGAAGAAGAAACGCTCCCCTTAGGTGGATTCGAAGCAGCCATAAGGCCCTCCCATGAACGACCCGGTCCAACAAGCCCGGATGAAACACGTGCTACATCAGTATACAGGGAAGTGGGGTAGCGGGGTACAAGCGCGCCAGCGGCAAACCGAGAGCATCAACGATGTGCCGATCGCGGAATGAGATCTCGTAATAATTGACTCTCGGCCATATTATTGAGGGGCATAACTCGCGTTCGTATGGTTGTAGGTGCTGGCGATGAACGACATTGACCTTGCTGTTCCGTTGATGGATGGACCAAGCTATGACCGCGCCTGCAGTCTCGTGCCTTCCGAATACGTTGAGGCATGGGAGTGGTTTCTGGGTGAGGAACAGCGCGGCGGCGTTTGGACCAGCCTTCCGCACCACACCAAGGAAGATAGCCCTCAGTATCAGTATCGTTTGAGAATTGGCTCGGACTTCTTTCCCGTAACGCGGGATTCAGGGATCTTCTGGCCGGGCCAGGATCGGGTGAAGCAAGATCCCAATAAGATCTTTGCGCTTTCGGTCCATAACTCTAAAAAGAGCTTCTACACCGATGTACCTCCGCTCTATTTGGACGATGGTACGTGGGTCATTAAGTATTCGGTCCAAGCGCCAGGCGCCGTTGGTTCTCGAGACCAGAATTACAACAGTAAAATGCTCAACTGCATGGAATGTGGCGTTCCAGTCGGAGTCATATTTGCAACCGAGGTGGGCTACAAGGTGCTCGGCCTTGCGTTTGTTGAACGGTTCGAGCCCGAAAACGGATGGTTTGTTCTGCACGGTCCTGTTCATAAAGGCGGACCGGACCCCCGTTTTGCGCCCGACATGAGCTATCTGAAGCACATGCCCGTCGATATTGAGTTTGCCGGACAGGGTACGACCGACGACGAAAAGGTCCGCTATGCGTTAAGGCGCGAGCGATTGGGGCAGCAATGGTTCCGCAAGCAGCTCGTTGCCGCCTATGATGGCCGTTGCGCGGTGTCGGACTGCGGCGTCAGCGAAGCTCTGGAGGCTGCACATATCGAGAATTACTCGGGACCCAAATCGCAGGTTGCCAGCAACGGCATTCTGCTTCGGCGCGACTTACATGCTTTATTCGATGCTCATCTGATTTCGTTTGAGCCTGTTTGCGGCGAATATCGGCTGTGCGGATCGTACCTGCTGGATAAGACCGGCTACGCTTCCTTTGCGGGTGCGACGCTAAGGCAGCCGAATGAGCGTCAGTGGCGACCCAATGCGGTGTTTCTTGAGGCCCATCGCATTGAGTTCGATCGCTCGGAAAAGAAGCGTGAAAAGGCGGGGCTTCTGCCGTATTAGCGTATTTGGCTTTGGCATTCTTTGACGATCGTGTTGTTTGATCGGATCGCGTGGCGATGCAATCTCGCGCATGCCCGCCGGTGCATGCTCTTCCTGTTTTGTATAGCGAGAGGGGAGCGTGTATGAGCTGGCGAGGCGATATTGTGATGGGGAAGTACGGAAAACTGCCGTGTGCCCTTATAGACAACAATATGTTTCCGAGCGTAGAGGTTGATTGCGGGTCGTTTGTCGTCACCTGCCCTTGCTGCGGCTCGCAAATACCGTGTCTCGACATTCGGTTCATCGATGCGCGCGACAGGTTCAGCGACGAAGTGAGAAAACAGACAGGCGTTCATATGCCGGTGTATCCGGAGAAATGCCCCGTTTGTGGCCTCGATATCGTGTACGACGCCGGCGACGAGGGATAGGTGATGCGGAGGAGCTGACTGTGAAGGCCTCTCCGTCCCTACAAATAAATCCCCTCACCGAGCTGCTTGTGGAACTCGGCGTGATGGTCGCGTGCCCAGGTAAAGAGCGCCTGGTCAAAGTCGGTACGCGTGGCCGGGACGCCAAAGACGCCGGCAACTTCGACGCGTATAAACTCCAGTGCCGGCAGCTTGTTGATGGCAGTGAGGGCAAACGGGGACGAGGGCTCCTCGAACAGATAGCGGCTGCCTTGCAGCGCGTCGCAACTGGTGCACGTGTTGCCGAGCGACGGGGCTTTGGAGGCTCGCGCGCCTACGGGCTTGTAGCCGCAGCGCTTATGAAGGTAGTCGCGGATCTCGCCCGGCACGCAGCCAAGAGCGGGCACGATGGCGAGTGCGTTGGCGTTGGCCGTGTCGATGGCAATGTGCCCGGCTTCGTTGGGCGCGTGCGCGATGGCGATGCTCTCGTCGTTATCGGCTCGATAGGGAATGCCGAAGGCCGCGACCGAGGTCTCTTTGTGACACTTCCAGCACTCGCGCTTGCCCAGTACTAGATATATATACGGCGCAGAGGGGTCGGATCGGTCAATACCGGGCAGCCACTCGGCAAAGGGCTCGGGGTTGACGCCGCTGGGTACATACCAGATTTTCTTGGTCCGGTCCCATTTGGCGCCCAACGCCTTGGCTTCTTCTTTGTGCGAAAAGGGAACATCGAGCTCGGTGCGCATGGTGGCTCCTTGGTGCTGCAGGTGTAAGTGGCTCAAGGATACCGCAGGGCGCAGACATCGTGGCGTTTTGCCGAGAAGCTGTGGTGCGGACTGATTGGTTATACCGATGGATAGATCGGCAAGTAGATGGTCGGCTTTTGGCCAGTTGGGCGGTTGGAGCTGCCAGCGGATTTGGCGACATAAAACAAAACAGCCCAGAGGGCATAGCCTCTGAGCTGCGAACATTTGGTGGGCGTTAGAAGATTTGAACTTCTGAC
>CAJMRO010000099.1:0-6050 GCA_905215825.1 uncultured bacterium | reverse complement strand
GAGAGCACATTAAGTGCTCTCCGGCTCGTGCGGAACTCGCGACCGACCAAATACCAAAGCCCTCGGAACTTAGGATACATGGTTGGAGTCGCTCTGCTGCGAAATTTATCGGCCTATGACCTATTCCATGTCCCAGGTAGGCTCATCTTCACCACCTTTAAATAAAAAAGAAGTACCGGTTGGAGCCGGTACTTCTTTTGGTACGTTGTTTTTGGCTGTAGCTTTTCGGGTAAGCTTACAGTCCGCAGGCTGCTTTGAGTTCTTCGACTCGGTCGGTTTTCTCCCAGGTGAAGTCGGCGTCTTCGCGACCGAAGTGACCGTAGGCTGCCGTCTTTTCGTAGATGGGGCGACGCAGGTCGAGGTCGCGGATGATTGCGCCCGGGCGCAGGTCGAAGGTCTTCTCTACGGCTTCAACGATTTTGTCCTCGGCAACATGTGCGGTACCGAAGGTGTCGACCATGATTGAGAGGGGCTTGGACACGCCGATGGCGTAGGCAAGCTCGACTTCGCAGCGGTCGGCCAGACCGGCGGCGACCACGTTCTTGGCGACCCAGCGCGCGGCATACGCTGCGGAGCGGTCGACCTTGGTGCAGTCCTTGCCGCTAAAGGCACCGCCGCCGTGACGGCCGTAGCCACCGTAGGTGTCGACGATGATCTTGCGGCCGGTGAGGCCCGTGTCGCCCATGGGGCCGCCCACGACAAAGCGACCGGTGGGGTTCACGTAGATGTCCGCGTTGTCCCACGGCATGTTCTCGGCGGCCATGACCGGGGTGATGACGTGCTCGATGAGGTCGGCCTTGATCTTGCCCATGTCCTCGATCTCGGCGGCGTGCTGCGTGGAGATGACGATGGTCGTGACCTCCACGGGCTTGCCTTCCTCGTAGCGCACGGTGACCTGGGTCTTGCCGTCGGGACGCAGATAGGCGAGGGTGCCGTCGTGACGCACGGCGGCCAGGCGCTCGGCCAGGCGGCTCGCCAGGTAGTGCGGCATGGGCATGAGGGTCTTGGTCTCGTTGGAGGCATAACCGAACATCATGCCCTGGTCGCCGGCACCGATCAGGTCGATCGGGTCGGTGGTAGCGCCGGTCTGGGTCTCGAAGGACTCGTCGACGCCCTGGGCGATATCGGGCGACTGCTCGTGGATGAGGCTCATAACGCCGCAGGTGTCGCAGTCAAAACCGAACTTGGCACGGTTATAGCCAATGCGTCGGATAACGCCGCGGGCGATTTCCTGTACGTCGACGTAGGCCTGGGTGCGAATCTCGCCGGCGACGATGACGGTGCCGGTGGTCACGAGTGTCTCGCATGCGCAGCGGACGTTCTCCACGTTGGCGGGCACGCCGTTGGGGGCGATGTAGCCCTGCTCCTGGAGCTCTATTTCTTTGGCGAGGATTGCGTCGAGGACGGCGTCGCTGATCTGGTCAGCGATCTTATCGGGATGACCTTCGGTCACCGACTCCGACGTAAAAACAAAGGACCCGTGTTGGGGCGGGATGGAACGAAGTTCTTCTGACATGATTGTCCTTTCAAAAACGTGTCCCGGCGACCGTTACCATTCCGCCGGGCTCTCTATTCAAGGGCTCATCATAGCGCGTAAATCAAACATTCACACCCTTTCCGCACCTACTCATTGGGGACAGACTTAAATGACCACCCTTACCTAAGTGCCGACAGGTTGTCCAATGACTGGTCATTTAAGTCTGTCCCCAATGAGTAGGTCGGTGCCCTTTGTGCGGAGGTTGCTTTGATGCTTTATAATGGTGCGGTTAGACATCCATCCTGCAATCGAGGAGATTTCCATGGCATCAGACGTTCGCGTCCGCTTTGCACCCTCACCGACGGGCAAGCTGCACATTGGCGGCGCCCGCACCGCTATCTATAACTGGGCTTTCGCCCGTGCAAACGGCGGCACGTTCATCCTGCGCATCGACGACACCGACCCCACCCGCTCTACCGACGAGAACACGCAGATCATCCTGCGCGCCATGCGTTGGCTGGGCCTGGACTGGGACGAGGGTCCCGAGGTGGGCGGCGATTTTGGCCCCTACGCCCAGACCGAGCGCCTGGACCTGTACAAGCAGGCCGCCCAGAAGCTTTGGGACGAGGGCAAGGCCTATCCCTGCTTCTGCACCAAGGAGCAGCTCGACGCCGACCGCAAGGCCGCGCAGGAGCGCAAGGACCCCTTCCAGGGCTATCAGCGCCGTTGCCGCAATCTTGATCCCGAGGAGGCCCGCCGTCGCATCGAGGCCGGCGAGTCCTACGTCCTTCGCATCAAGGTGCCCGAGGACCGCGGCGACGTCGTTATCCACGATGCCGTCCACGGCGAGGTGACCTTCGATGCCAAGGAGCTCGACGACTTTGTCATCTTCCGCTCCGATGGCACGCCCACGTACAACTTCGCGACTGTCGTCGACGACGCCATGATGAAGATCACCCATGTCATCCGCGGCGACGACCACCTGTCCAACACCCCGCGTCAGGTCATGGTCTACGAGGCCCTCGGCGCGCCCGTGCCCACGTTCGCCCACATCTCCATGATCTTGGGTGCCGACGGCAAAAAGCTCTCCAAGCGCCACGGCGCCACCTCGGTGGAGGAGTACCGCGACGCCGGTTACCTGTCCGACGCCTTCGTCAACTATCTGGCGCTGCTCGGCTGGTCGCTCGACGGCGAGACCACGATCATCCCGCGCGATGTCCTGGCCAGCAAGTTCTCGCTCGACCGCATCTCCAAGAACCCGGCGACCTTCGACCCCAAGAAGCTTGATTGGGTTAATGCCGAGTACATCAATGGCATGTCCGATGCTCAGTTTGCCGATGAGATCATGGTCCCCGAGCTGCACGAGGCGGGTCTTATCGAGGGTAATGTCGAGTACGGCGAGGATTGGATCGATGCGCTTGCTGCCATCGTTAAGCCGCGCACCAAGATGCCGGCCGACGCCGTGACCGTCGCCGCTCCCATCTTTGCTACGGCCGAGACGCTTGAGTATGACGAGAAGTCCGTCAACAAGGGCCTGGCCAAGGAAGGCATGGGTGCCATTCTGGATGCCGCCAAGGCCGCGCTCGAGGGCGTGGACGAGTGGACGGCTGTCAACATTGACGCCGCGCTTGAGCCGCTTCCCGAGCAGATGGACCTTAAGAAGCGCGTGGTGTTCCAGGCCGTGCGCGTCGCCGTCTGCGGCAACATGGTGAGTCCTCCGCTGGGCGAGACCATGGCGCTCGTCGGCCGCGACGACTGCCTGGCGCGCATCGACCGCGCCCGCACGATGGCGCTGTAATCGCTGCGCAAATGTATGTATCCGAGCCCCGTTCACTCAGAGCGGGGCTCTTGTTTCTGTAGACGTATGGGATAGGAGGTGCTGGGGCCATGGCCGAGCAACTTTCGCTGTTTGGTTCGCCGGAACCAAAACAGGCCCTCGAAAAGCCCGACCGCTCGGCCGAGCAGGCCAAGCCCGAGTCCGCGCCCGAGCCCGTTGCCGCCTACGCGAGCGTGGTCCTCGACATCCCGACCCGTGCGCTGTCCGAGCCATTCGCCTACGGTATCCCCCGGTCCCTTGCCAACGAGGCGCAGATCGGATCCACGGTCCTGGTCCACTTTGGTAACCGTGCTGCCGCAGGCTATATCGTCGATATTGCGCCCGAACTGGGCGACTTGCAAGGCAACATTACCCTCGACACCGCGCGCATCAAGCCCATCGAGACCATCCTCAGCAAACCGCTCTTTGGCGCCGAGTCCGCCCGTATTGCACGTTGGATGAGCCGCGAGTATGTTGCGACGCTTTCCGAGTGCCTGCGCCTGTTCTTGCCTCCGGGCGGAAGCCCGCGCGTGGTCAAGGGCGATGACGGCGTGTGGACCGTTGAGCGCCCTGCCGTTAAACCCATCCAAAACCGCTGGGTCATGCTCACGCCCGAGGGTTTCGACTACACGCCGCCAAAGACCGCGGTCCGTCAGCGTCAGCTCATCGAGGCGCTCCAGTGCGGCCCGGTCACGACGCGCGACCTCAACCTGCTCTATAACAGTATGTCGGCGACCATCAAGGCGCTCGAAAAACGCGGCGTCGTGGTGGTGGAGGAGCGCCGTGCCTGGCGCGGTTGCAGCGAGCAGACCACGCTGTCCTCGGCAAGCGGCAAGGCGCCGGTCTCTCTTACCAACGGCCAGCAACAGGCACTCGCGCAGATTGAGCGCGCCCGTCTGGACGCTCATGGCGACGTGGTGCTGGTCGACGGCGTCACCGGCTCCGGCAAAACCGAGGTCTACCTCTCGGCGATTGAGCGCGTGCTGGCGACCGGCCGTTCGGCCTGCGTGCTCGTGCCCGAGATCTCGCTCACGCCGCAGACGGTGGGTCGCTTCCGCGGCCGCTTCGGCGATTTGGTCGCGGTCATGCACTCGCGCATGAGCCAGGGGGAGCGCTACGACCAGTGGGACTTCATCAAAAGCGGCGCGGCGCGCGTCGTGGTGGGGGCGAGAAGCGCCCTGTTCACGCCGCTTTCGAACATCGGGCTCATCGTGATCGACGAGGAACACGAAGGCTCCTACAAGCAGGATTCCGCCCCGCGCTACGATGCGCGCGAGGTGGCGCGCTGGATGGTGAAGCGCTCGGGCGGCGTGCTCGTCATGGGCTCGGCCACGCCTTCCATTGAGGCGCTCTATGCCTGTGGGCAGGGCGGGAGCTGGACGAAGGTCGATCTGCCCGATCGCGCGAACGGCAAGCCCCTGCCGGCGGTCGAGGTCGTGGACATGGCGGCGGAATTTCGCGGTGGCTCGCGGGCGATGTTCTCGCGCAAGCTCGTCGAGGGGCTTCGCAGCCGGAAGATCGGCGCGGCGTGTCTGGATGTGTACGAGGAGGAGGCCGAGCTTTTCTATGAGGACCGTTCGGAGGCCATCATCGAGGACGACACGCTCGTGCGGCTGATCGCCATGCCGAACGTCATCGTCAGCTCGCATCAGGCGTTTCTGACGAAGGAAGCGCTCAACAACATCGCCGCCGTGACCGTCGACAATCTTCTGAAATTTGGGCGCGGTGAGCCGTCCCCGGACACCGAGGTCTGCGCCCCAAAAGAACAGGATCAGCGGCGCTCCTGAGCGCCGCTGGTCGGTTTTCCGGGTCGTTTTCCCGCCGGAAAATATCAGGCTTTTTCAAATTCCTTCGCCACATCCTCGAGCAGCCTGCGGATGGGCAGATGCTGGGGACAGATCTTTTCGCATTTGCCTCATTTGAGACAGTCGGACGCTCTGCGGCCGGGCGCGGTATGGACGACGCTGTAGTAATAGTCCGCGTTCCAGTCGTGATAGAGCTGCTTGGTGTTCATGATGGCGAACAGGTCGGGGATGGAGATGTGCTGCGGACAGCCGTCGGTGCAGTAGCGGCAGGAGGTGCAGGGGATGAGGTGCTTGCTGTGGAAGATCTCCTGCACGCGTTCGACTGCGGCCATTTCCGCTTCGTTCAGCGGCCGGAAGTCCCGCATGAAGGAAATGTTGTCCTGCATCTGCTCCATGTTGCTCATGCCGGAGAGCACCATCAGCATGCCGGGGAAGCCCGCAGCGAAGCGGATGGCATAGCTGGCCAGGCTGCCGCCATGCAGGGCATCCAGAACAGCGCGTGCATCGTCCGGCAGCTTGACAAGGTTTCCACCCTTGACCGGCTCCATGACGATGACCGGCTTGTTGAACTTCCGGCAGACCTCATAGCACTTGCGGCTCTGGACAGAGGGATCGTCATAGTCAACATAATTGAACTGGATCTGCACGACCTCGATCGCAGGATACTCCGTCAGGATCTGCTCGAGCAGCTCGGGGCGGCCATGAAACGAAATGCCGACGTGGCGGACCTTGCCCTCTTCCTTCAGAGCAAACGCCGTCTCATAAGCGCGGCAGGCCTTGAAATGGCCATAGTTCTCCGAGCACTGCGAATGCATGAGGTAGAAATCAAAATAATCGACGCCGCAGGCCTCGAGCTGGCTCTCGAACACCGGGCGGATGTCCGCCTCGGTCTTGAAAAAGTTCTCCGTCAGCTTGTCCGTCAGGATGTAGCGGTCGCGCAGATAACGGCTCC
>CAJMRO010000098.1:0-6193 GCA_905215825.1 uncultured bacterium | reverse complement strand
CCCTCTGCGCCGCGCGCCGCAGGCAGCGCCATCTGCAGATACGTATCGGCAAGATATGCCTCATCGAACTCGGAGCGATCGGAATCCAGCAGATAGGCAGCGACCACGGTATCGAAGATACGCGTGGAATCGGCAGCGAGCGGATCCATGAGCTCGGGCTCAGAAGAATCGATGGGCGAAAGCTCGTGCAGCAGCGCCTTCGTATCCGGGCTCGCCAAGCAGGCGCGCAAGCACTCCGGCGATCACACCGTGAGCGAAGTTGAAGCCATCGACTACGGCAGTGGAGGCGCCGTCGCCCTCCTCGAGCGCGAACAGGCCCTTGGACGTCGCCAACCACAGCGTGCGCGTCAGTCCAAAGAGCGCGCCCTCTTCCTTGTCGTCGTCCACCACGGCGGCGACCCACTCGCCGGCATCAATCGCGCGGGAGACCTCAGCCGCAACGGCACCAAGCGCGTCAGCATCGCCGGCGGCTGCGCGAACCATCGCAGGTATCTCAAACACACTGGAGGCAGCAGCCCCGCCCTCGCCGCCGATCAGCGCCAAGAAACGGTTCTGCATGGCGGTGATACCAAGCGTGCCCAGCGCCGCGGACACTTCGTCGGCAGAAAACGCCGGGAAGGACGTTTCGTCAAAGTCGAGCTCGACGGGCGCATCGGTGCGAATGGTTGCGACCTTGCGGCTCAGCAGCGCATCGTCGATGTGCGCACGCAGGTTCTCGCCCATCTTGCCCTTGACCTCGTCGGCATGCGCGATGACCTCGTCCAAGCTGCCGTACTGTGCAATGAGCGCACTCGCCTTTTTGGGGCCGATGCCCGGTACGCCGGGAATGTTGTCCGACGTATCGCCCTTTAGACCGTAAAAATCGGGCACGAGCGCCGGCGTAATGCCGTGATACAGGTCGTCCACGCTCTCGGGCGTCATGATCGCCACGTCGGACAGGCCCTTGCGGGTCGAAACCACGTTGACGTGCTCGGTCACGAGTTGATACATGTCGCGGTCGCCGGTCACCAGTAGCATGTCGCAGCCGGCCTCTTCACCCAGGCGCGCCATGGTTCCCAGGATATCGTCGCCTTCCCAGCCCTCGGACTGCAGAATCGGCACGTTGAGCGCGGTGAGCAGCTCCTTAATCATAGGGAACTGCGCATGCAGATCGGGGTCCATGGGCGGGCGTTGCGCCTTATACTGCGGCAGCATCTCCATGCGCACGCGCGGTTTGCCCTTGTCAAACGCCACGACCACACCGTCGGGGTTAAAGGCATCGATCATCTTAAGAAACATGTTCAGAAAGCCAAAGATCGCGTTGGTGGGGCGACCGTCCGGCGCGTTCATGGTCGGCGGCACGGCGTGGAAGGCGCGGTGCATGAGCGAGTTGCCGTCGATAACGGCAAAAGTGCGGCGCTTGTCAGACATATTGAATACCTCGCTTTGGGCTGGGCACGGTTTGCTCACACCAGTTTACACGCTCCCTGCCCCGCGGCCACCGCACATCAAGCTCCCCCGCCACCGTGAGCCCGCGCGTGATACGATGGCTCACGGTACATCAACCAGCACGATCGATCCGAAAGGAGCCTGCGTCATGGAGCGTCCCTGCGCATGGAAAAAGTACACGCCACAGCAAGTCGAGGAGCTCGAGGAGCTTTGCCGCGGCTATAAGCAGTTTTTGAGCGAGAACAAGACCGAGCGCCTGTGCGTCAAGGCCGGCATCAAGATGGCCGAGGAGGCGGGATACGTCGACCTGGAGACCGTGATCGCCGAAGGCCGCGAGCTCAAGGCAGGCGACAAGGTGTACGCCGCCAACCACGGCAAGGACCTTATGCTCGTCAACCTGGGCACCGCCCCGCTCGAGCAGGGCTTTAACATCCTGGGCGCCCACGTGGACTCGCCGCGCCTGGACCTTAAGCAGAATCCCGCCTTCGAGGCCGGCGACATGGCCTACCTCGACACGCACTACTACGGCGGCGTCAAGAGCTACCACTGGGTAGCCTCCCCGCTCGCACTCGTGGGCGTCATCTGCAAAAAGGACGGTACCACCGTCGACATCAATATCGGCGACAAGGCAGACGATCCGGTCTTTACCATCTCCGACCTGCTGATCCACCTCTCGAGCGAGCAGATGTCCAAGCCCGCCAAGGACGCCGTCGACGCCGAGATCCTCGACGTGATCGTGGGCGGTCGTCCCGTCAAGTTCGATGAGGACGACAAGGACGCCCCCAAGGAGCCCGTCAAGCAGATGTTCCTGGACATCCTCAAGGAGCAGTACGACGTCGAGGAGGAGGACTTCCTCTCCGCCGAGATCGAGGTCGTGCCCGCCGGCCCCGCCCGCGACATGGGCCTCGACCGCTCCATGATTCTGGGCTATGGCCACGACGACCGCGTCTGCGCCTATCCGTCCATGCTCGCCCAGATTAATGTGGCCAATGTCGAGCGCACGAGCATCACGCTCATCGTCGACAAGGAGGAGATCGGTTCCGTGGGTGCCACCGGCATGACGAGTCGCTTCTTCGAGAACACCGTCGCCGAGATCATGACGCTCGCCGGCGAGGATAGCCCGCTGGCCCTGCGCCGCGCGCTCGCCCGCAGCCGTATGCTCTCCTCTGACGTGTCCGCCGGCTTCGACCCGGGCTATGCCGGCAAGTTCGAGACCAAGAACGCGGCCTTTATGGGTCGCGGCCTGTGCTTTAACAAGTACACGGGCAGCCGCGGCAAGGGCGGCTCCAACGACGCCGATGCCGAGTACATGGCCCTCGTCCGCGACATCATGGACGAGGCCGGCGTGGACTTCCAGACCTGTGAGCTCGGTCGCGTCAACGCGGGTGGCGGCGGCACCATCGCCTACATCATGGCCAAGTACGGCATGAACGTCATCGACTCCGGCGTTGCCGTCTTGTCCATGCACGCCCTGTGGGAGGTCGCCAACAAGGCCGACATCTACGAGGCCTATCGCGGCTACAAGGCCTTCCTCGAGCGCGCCTAATCCACCCCACCCATAACTTGCGGTGGAATACGGATTGATTTGATCTTTCAATAGCCCAAACAGACCGTATTCCACCGCAATTTCTTTTTTGGCAGAGGAGAGTTCATGCTCCAGGTCATCGTTTCACCCGCCAAGCAAATGCGCGCGGCACAAGATGCTTTTGAAGTTCAGGGGATTCCGCCCTTTGCGCGCAAGACCGCCCAGCTGCACCATGCGCTCTTGGACATCGAACGAACCGAAGGCGACAGCGGTCTACAAGCTCTGTGGAACGTCAGCGACAAGCTGCTGGCCCCTTGTCTCGACATTTTGCATGAGTTCGAGCCCATCTTGGGAAACGGCGATCTTGCCGATCCCGATATCGCGCGCCGCATCTCCCCTGCCATCATGTCCTATCACGGCATTCAGTACCAGAGCATGGCACCCGAGGTAATGGATGCCGAACAGCTCGCCTGGCTGCAAAGCCACCTGTGGATCCTCTCCGGCCTCTACGGGTGCGTTCGTCCCTTTCATGCCGTCGAACCGTATCGGCTGGAGATGGGCGCGAAGCTCGCCGTCGACGATGCCCGAGACCTCTACGCGTTTTGGGGCGACAAGCTCGCACGGGCTACCGCCCCGGCAGGCTCAAACACCACGATCGTCAACCTCGCCAGCGTAGAGTATGCCAAAGCCGTTCTGCCCCACCTCGCGGACGACGCCACGGCCGTCACATGCCTCTTTGGCGAGGGTATCCGCAACGGGAAGCCCATCCAACGGTCGACCGCCAGCAAAAAGGCGCGCGGCTCCATGGTGCGGTGGATGGCAGAAAACAAGCTCGAGGATGCAAGCGAACTTACCGCATTCAACATCGGCTATCGGCACATCCCCGAGCTTTCAGACAAAAACACCCTGGTTTTCATGAACGCGCAGGCACAATAGGCCCGCCGTTTCCAAACACCCCGTTACTCCGCCAAGCCATCGGCCTTTGCAATCTCGCTCGTCGAGCCATCTTGGTAGGTAATCTTAACGTGCTCTACGTCGGATACCGTAACGCCCGACGGAGGTTCCAGACGCCACTCCGTCAGCGCAATGTCCATGGTCGTGGGCACGTCCCCTTGATCTTTGAGCTTCACCGTCAGCGTTTTGAGCGTCGCATCAAACGTCACGCGTTCGATTTCTTCACCCGGAATAGACCCGCCGCTCAGCTGCAGCTGCACAAACTCGTCGCGCGGATACCAATAGTCGCCCGGTGCGGCAACCGTGTTGCCACCAGAAACTTTCATGGTCATAATCGGCAGGCCCTCGTCGGCTTCAAACCCCCAGGTGGCGCCGCCAGGACCGCCGAACGTCCAAATACAAAAGGCAATCACCAGCACGGCAAGCACCGCAAAACCAATCGCGACCAACCCATGGTGCGCACGGCTTTCCTCGGCCGATACACCCCATTGTGTCTCTCGATATAGATGCTTGTCTTCCATGTACGCCTCCCCACAGGCACGCTCGTTGGCCCAATCGTACCCATTCAGGCTATACTTGAGCCCATTACATAAACGGGGAGCTTGCAGGACAAGACGGCAGGCTGAGACTGGGCGCGCCCGCCCTGACCCGCAAACCTGATATGGGTAATGCCAACGAAGGGAGCCGTGCCAATGAGCGCACAGACCGAGCCCAAGCTCGTCACGCAAATCGACTTCGCCCGCGCCGGGCGGATCACACCGCAGATGAAGGAGGTCGCCGAGCGCGAGCATCGCGACCCCGAGTACATCCGCGAGCGCGTGGCCGACGGCCGCATCGCCATTCCCGCCAACATCGTGCACATCAAAAAGGGCATGCGCGCCTTTGGCGTCGGTGAGGGCCTGTCCACCAAGGTCAACGTGAACCTGGGCATCTCGGGCGACAAGGCCGATGCCGCCGAGGAATGGAAGAAGGTCAAGATCGCCGAGGACTTTGGCGCCGACGCCATCATGGACCTCTCCAACTCGGGCAAGACGCGCCAGTTCCGCCAGCAGCTCATCGACGAGACGCCGCTCATGGTAGGCACCGTCCCCATGTACGACGCCATCGGCTACATGGAAAAGCCGCTGGTCAAGCTCACCAAGGACGACCTGTTCGAAGTCGTGCGCGCGCATGCCGAGGACGGCGTGGACTTTATGACCATCCACTGCGGCATAAACAAGTCGGTCACCAAGACCTTTAAGGAGACCGGCCGCCTGATGAACATCGTGAGCCGTGGCGGCTCACTGCTGTTTGGCTGGATGGAGGTCACCGGTAACGAGAACCCATTCTATGAGTTCTACGACGAGTTGCTCGAGATTTGCCACGAGTACGACGTGACGATTTCGCTCGGCGACTCCTGCCGCCCGGGCTGCCTCTACGACTCCAACGACGCCACCGAGACCGCTGAGATGATCGAGCTGGGCAAGCTGTGCAAGCGCGCTTGGGCCGCCGGCGTCCAGGTCATGGTCGAGGGCCCGGGTCACATGGCGCTCGACGAGATCGCCGCCAACATGAAACTGCAGAAACGCCTGTGCCACAATGCTCCGTTCTATGTGCTCGGGCCGCTGGTGACCGATATCGGCGTGGGTTACGACCACATCACCGCTGCCATCGGCGGCGCCATCTCCGCCAGCTCCGGTGCCGACTTCCTGTGCTACGTGACACCGGCAGAGCACCTATGCCTGCCCAACGCCCAGGATGTGCTCGACGGCCTCATGGCCACCAAGATCGCCGCACACGCCGCCGACATCGCCAAAAAGGTGCCGCACGCCCGCGACATGGACGACAAGATGGGCCAGGCACGCCGCAAGCTTGACTGGGACGCCATGTGGGAGTGCGCGCTCGACCCGGTTACGGGCAAGAAGCGCTACGAGGAGTCCCCCGCCGCCACCGAGGGCACTTGCACCATGTGTGGCAAGATGTGCGCCGTCCGCACCGTCAACAAGATCTTCGAGGGCACCACGATCGACCTCGGCATAGAGGACTAACCCTGTCGCCGCGGCCGCCTCTGGCGGCGAGCTGGTGCCTGTCAATTGTTGACGTGTGAACATTTGCTTGCATTTGCGTAAAGATTGCATCGCCCGCCCGGGTTCGACATAGAGTCGGCCCGGGCATCTTTATAATGCTGGCTTAAAGACCCATTTGATTCCGACCGAACAAGGGAGCGAACATGGATCGTAGTAAGGTACCTGCCGTCCTGTCCATCGCGGGATCCGATTCCAGCGGCGGCGCCGGCATTCAGGCCGA
>CAJMRO010000097.1:0-6254 GCA_905215825.1 uncultured bacterium | reverse complement strand
GATGCGCTGCCGCCGGTGGTAACAGAGCGCCGCGAGCGCTATCGGGTTGCCGGCATTGCGACAGACGAGGCTGAGCTTGCTGCTGGCGTTGCCGACGAGCAGGAGCGTGTGGATGCTGCCGTGGGCGGCTACAACCGCGCGGTGCGTCGTCTGTACGGCCCTGGTACGCCGTGGGGCGAGGTTGCCAAGTGGCAGACGGCAACGATGGAGGAACTTGAGCGTCAGCAGCGCATCAACGAGACGGCGAAGCATCGCGTGGTGGGGCTCGTTATCGAGACGCGCCCCGATGCCGTAACGCCGCAGGCGCTTACGCTCATCCGCCGCCTGGGCTGCACCAAGATCCAGATGGGTATTCAGAGTCTCGACCAACATTTGCTCGATATCAACGAGCGTCGTATTTCGGTGGCGCAGATCGAGCGGGCGTTTTCGCTTGCGCGCCTGTTTGGCTTTAAGATCCACGCGCATTTTATGCTTAACTTGCTGGGCGCCACGCCCGAGGGGGACAAGCGCGACTACGAACGCTTTATGACCGAAGGGGCCTTTATGCCCGACGAGGTCAAGGTTTACCCGTGTGCGCTCATCGAGGGCTCGCGTCTGGTGGGCTGCTACGAGCGCGGCGAGTGGCGTCCCTATACCGAGGAAGAGCTGCTCGATGTGCTGGCCGACGACATCGTGGTGACGCCGGCGTTCTGCCGCATCAGTCGCATGATCCGCGACTTTAGTTCCGACGACATCATGGTGGGCAACAAGAAACCCAACCTGCGTCAGCTCGTCGAAAACCGCTTGGCCGCTCGGGGTGACGGTGCGACGGTGCGCGAGATTCGCTATCGCGAGATCAGCACGGCGGGTGCCGACTTGGATGAGCTATCTCTTGATGAGGAGGTGGCGTACGAGACGCCGGTGACGCACGAGTGCTTTTTGCAGTGGGTGACGCCGCAGGGCAAGATCGCGGGCTTTTTGCGGTTGTCGCTGCCCGACCATTCGTTTGTTGCCGCGCATGCGGACGAGTTGCTGACGATGCCGGACGAGGCGATGATTCGCGAGGTACACGTGTATGGCATGGCGGCGCGCGTGGGGTATCAAGGCCAGGCGGCCCAGCACCATGGGTTGGGGCGTCTGCTCGTAGAGCGTGCGTGCGAGATTGCCCGGGATGCGGGTTATACGCGCATCAACGTGATCAGCGCGATTGGTACGCGCGAGTACTATCGCCATTTGGGTTTTTACGATCATGGACTCTATCTGCAAAAGGAGCTCTAGATGAACAAGCCGAGTGTTTCTGCTGGCGTCGTTGCCGGCGTTGCCCTGGGAGCCGCGGCGCTTGGTGCGGCCGCCGTCGCTGTTCGTGCTGCCTGTCTGCAGGTTGCGCGAACCCGCAATGGGTTGGCGCGTGTGAAACGCGTGCACGATGGGGACGGCGATGAGATTCGCGTGTTGGTGCAAGGCGGCGTCTACCAAAGCGCAAGCTACGTTGGTGAGCGTTGGGCGGAGCCCGTCTTTGCGTACTATCGTGCGTTTGACGACGTGTTTGAGTCCGAGGATGCGATGCACGATGCTTATGGTCACGGCATCAACCGCATGCTTGTGCTGGGTGGCGGCGGGTTTGCCTATCCTAAGTTCGCGCTGATGTCGCACGAGGGCTTGCGCATGGACGTCATCGAGTATGACGGAGAGATTACGCGCCTGGCGCGCCGCTGGTTCTACCTAGACGAGCTGGAGCGCGCGGCGGGCGATCGCCTGCGGGTGATAACCGCTGAGGCTCGCTCGTATTTGGGTGTGACGAGCGTGGGCCATCGTCGCTACGACGTGGTCGTGAGCGATTGCTTTGGCGGTGCCGAGCCCGTACGCGAGCTGGCGACGGTTGAGGCATTGCGTTTGGTGCGGGGCAGCCTAAATGTCGGTGGCGTCTACGTTGCCAATATCGTGAGTGCAAACGAGGGGAGCGATGTGACGTTCCTGCGCGACTGTGCCGCCACGGCGCTTGAGGTGTTCGACCATGCTTGGGTGGTCCCATGTGGCGATGCAGAGTTCGGCGGCGAGGAGAACTACCTGCTCATCGCCAGCGACGGCAACTACGCCTTTGCCGAAGCCGTGCCCTTCGACACCGACTTCCTCGGCACCGTTCTTCACGACAAATAGGTCTCCCCGTCCCAAAAAGACTGGTCTTAGGCGTGGTCGCGCCAGCCGAGAACGCGCTGCTTCATGTCTTCGATGTCGAGCACGCCTTCGGCAAAGCCTTTGCGCACGAGCTCTTCTGGAACGAATTCGTCGTACCGATCAAAGTAAGGCACCTCGCCGGGATAGACGAGGTCGATGGGGTCGAAGTCTTTCTCGGCTTCGGCGGCGAGCACTTCAAAGAACGTCTCCTCGTCGGCCTTCATCTTAAACTGCATAAAGTACGGGCGTGACGGGTCGAGTCCGCGAAGGCCCAACTCAGCGGCGCATTTAATCTTGAGCATGCGCTCGAGCGCCAAAAAGGCGTAGCTGCCCAACCAGGGGAAGAGCACCCAGGTGTCGCCGCCCAGGTTAATGAGCGGCTTGGTCCCCGCGCCCGAAATCTCGGCCGTATGGCGAGCCTGCGCCAAGCGGGCCCGTGCGTTACCCATCAGGTACGGATACGCCGCGTGCTCGTTGAGCGCCTTGCGCATACGCTCGAGTACGTGTGTATTGATGTCGCCGGGGCAGTCGCCAAAGTAGGCCGGCACCCGGCCCTTGACCTGCGTGGCAAAGACGGTGTGACGCTTCCAGTCCACTTCCTCGACAATCCAGCAATGGCCGGCGATGGCAATGCGCTCACCGGGCGGGGGCGGGTTGACAATCGTGCCCAGCTCGGCCGATTCGCTGCGAACGGTGAACTCCTCGTTTTCCTGGAACACGGCGTAGAACTTAAAGTTGTTGATGATGCGCTCGCCCGCGAGACCCACGATGAGCCCGCCGCCCTCGGTGACTTGGATATGGTCGATCTTAATGAGGTGACGCAGCAACACGCGATAGTCATCGGCCGAGATGCGATGGAAATAGCTGAGTGTGAGCACGCGCTGGGCAAGCTCTGCCGGCGTGAGTTCGCCGGTGCTGGCAAGCGTCGACATAGTCTGGTGGTAGAGCAGGCTGTAGGGGAGTCGATCGAGCTCGGGCGGCTCGACCCACTTTTCCTCGCGATAGAGTTGTACGAGCGCGATGCCCTGCAGGAGCTTCCACGGAATGGTCTCGGGCATCATCGTGCGCGGCTCGGGTTCCTCCTCGCGCATGACAAACCACATCTCGGGCGGAAGATCGCGGCGCCCCGTGCGGCCCATTCGCTGCAAAAAGGAGCTGACGGTAAACGGCGCGTCGATCTGAAACGCACGCTCCAGACGGCCGATATCGATACCGAGTTCCAGCGTGGAGGTGGTGACGGTTGTCTGTGCCTGCTCCTCATCGCGCATGAGTTCCTCGGCCGTTTCGCGCAGCGATGCCGAAAGATTGCCATGGTGGATGAGAAAACGGTCGGGCTCGTGCCGGCTCTCGCAGTAGCTGCGCAGCATGGAGCACACGGCCTCTGCCTCCTCGCGCGAGTTGGCAAAGACCAGGCACTTGCGCCCGCGGGTGTGTTCAAAGATATAGCCCATGCCGGGATCGGCGTTTTCGGGCGCGGTGTCGGTGGGGTTGAGGAGCGCCTGCTCATCGGCCCGGGGGATATCGACTTCGCCCTCGGGGGCCGAAGAAGTGCGACGGTCTTTGGGAGCGGCCTTGCCCCGTGCCCGCTCACGACGTTGACGGCGTTCCTCCTGTGTAAGCTGTCCGCTGTGGCGCACGTCTTGGGCGCCAGCCGGCCGCGCCGCGGGCGCCGCCGGCTCAATACGCTCGCAAGCAAGCATCTCGGCTTCTTGTGGACCCGTGCTCTCGAATCCCCGCTGCTGTGCCTGGGGACCCGAGTTGTAGAAGTGCTCCATGGAGATGCGCCACACGCGGCGCGGTTCCTCAAAGCGGGGGATGATGCAATCGCGTCCTGTTCCCTGTGAGAGAAAGGCGCCCGTGCGCTCGGGGTCGCCGATGGTGGCAGAAAGGCCGATGCGGCGGGGCTGCACGCCCGCCATGCGCGAGAGGCGCTCGATAAGGCAGAGCGTCTGACCGCCGCGGTCGCCGCGCATGAGCGAATGAACCTCGTCGATAACCACATAGCGCAGGTCGCAGAACATACGAGGGATTGCCATGTGCTTATGGATCAGGAGCGCCTCGAGCGACTCGGGCGTAATCTGCAAGATACCGCTCGGTTTTTTGATGAGCTTAGCCTTGTGCGACTGCGAAACATCGCCATGCCAGTGCCAGACGGGGATATCGGCCTCTTCGCACAGGTCGTTGAGGCGGACGAACTGATCATTGATGAGTGCCTTGAGGGGGCCGATGTAGAGGGCGCCAACGCTCGCGGGCGGGTTCTCCCAAAACTCGGTCAGGATGGGAAAGAAGGCTGCCTCGGTTTTGCCGGAAGCCGTGGATGCCGTCAGGAGCACATTGTCCTGAGTGTTAAAGATGGCATCAGCTGCTGCAACCTGGATGGAGCGTAGACTCTCCCAATCGTGGGAGTAGATGAAGTCTTGGATAAACGGGGCGTAGCGGTCAAAGGCGTTCACGGGGCCTCCTTTCAAAAACGAATCTCTCAACGCGGTGGGCAGTGGCTTGCTGCATTACTGCCTCGACGTTTGCCCAGATAAAGCCTGCCAAAATAAACCTGTCCCTTTTTGGCAGGTTAGATGGTGAATTCGGCGAAATTGCGGTCGCCGCTTGCGGTGCCGGTGTCGCCTGTTGCTGTTGCCGGCGCCAGCGCGTCGCCGCCGACGCTTTGCAGTAGCTCGGCCACGTTGGCGTCGGGGTTTTGGCATAGGATGTCGAGCAGCTCGATAAAGTCACGAATGACCTCACGCGGCGTCAGATGCGTGTCGGCTCCCACGCGGCCAAACTCAATCTTGAGGAAGTCCACCAAGTCGTTCTCGGTAAGCGTGGGCGTCCAGCCAAAGTAGCCGGCATGGATCTGCATGAGTTTTTCGATGAGCACCAGCAGCTCCTCGTAGGTGAGTGGCTGCAGACGGATGATGGGCGCGAGCATGTCCTTAAGGTCCTCGCGCGCAAAGCGGCCCTGAGCGAGTCGGCTGCGCAGGGCCTCGTAGGAGAACACACCGCGGCGCCGGTCTTCGATGGAGGTTGGCGTGCCGCCCATGATCATGCCCAGGTACTGCGCCTTGCCCTGGAGCGTGTCGTTGTACATGGTTAGGATCTTCTCGTAGTTGTATTGGCGCGTGATGGCGTTGGGAATCTTATACAGATTCACGAGCTCGTCGATGAGCACCAGCATGCCCTTGTAGCCGCCGCAGACCAAAAAGCGCGCAATGAGCTTAACGTAGTCGTACCAGTCGTCATCGCTGATGATGGTCGAGGAGCCCAGCTCGGCGCGTGCCTCACTCTTGGTGCGGTACTCGCCGCGAATCCATTTGGTCACGCGGCTCATAGCTTCTTCGTCGCCCTCGGATACGGCCGCGCGGTAGCGGCGGAGCATACGGGCGAAGTCGAAGCCGTGGACCATTTCCTCGAGCGGGGCCAGTTGGGCATTGACGGCAGACTCATCGGCATCGGCACACGAGGCGACCCAGCGATCGAGGATTAGGTTGAGCGCACCGCCCTCGGGGCGCGTTTTAGTCGATATGTTGCGGATGAGCTCGCGGTAGGTGGCAAGGCCCTGCCCCTGGCCGCCCTGTAGGCGGCGCTCGGGTGACAGGTCGGCATCGGCGACGACGAATCCCTCGCCCATGGCGTGCGTGCGGATGGTCTGGAGCAAAAAGCTCTTGCCGGCTCCGTAGCGACCGACCAGAAAGCGGAAGCTCGCGCCGCCGTCGGCGATGAGACTCAGGTCGGTGAGCAGGGCGCGGATTTCGACCTCGCGCCCTACGGTGATGTAGGGAAGGCCGATGCGCGGGACCACGCCGCCCTTGAGCGAGTTGAGAATGACGGCGGCGACGCGCTTGGGCACGCGGGGTGCTGCGGATGCGGTATCACTCATAGTCTAGGTATCCTCTCACGTCTGCTTCGTAGTCCTCGATAATTTGCGGTCCTGCCGCGCCAAATTCAATTACGGTGTCACCCACCAGGTCAAAGAGCGCCTCGTTGATGCTATCGACGAGCATGTCCTCGCTCTGGCCCGAGTGCGCCACTGCCGATGTCGCTTGCGCTGCGTTCTGCTCGAGCAGTGCGCGCAGATACGCGGTTGCGGCGGGTGCGAGTTCGCT
>CAJMRO010000096.1:0-6271 GCA_905215825.1 uncultured bacterium | reverse complement strand
CGCCAGGGCCGTCCGCTTTCTCAGCCTATCGGGCGCGCAGGGCGCGGCCTGGGCCGTCGAGACCGATGAGCTCGATGGCGAGTTCTCGCGCCGCCGCTGGCACACGAGGATCGGCCTCGCACCCGCCGGAGACGGGGGGTGCATCCTCAACGTGCAGGTATCGCATTACGCCGTGAACGGTTTCTTCGGATACCAGCGCAGCCCGCTCCCGTTCGTGCCGCGCGTCGTGCGCGACATCCTCGCAGACGGCGGGCTCGATGTCAGGATCGGCACATCGCGCGTGAGCGCCGAGGAGATATACCTTGACGCGGACACGCTGAGGGGCGATTTCATGCCGAGCCTGACCGACCGCGCGCGCTGCCTGCCGATCGTCCTCATGACGACCGATGACGACGGCAAGACGCCCGTATGGGACGCGACCGAGCTTGCATCGAAGCTCGTCGGCATGGCCACCGTCTACGTCATCGACATGCGCGACGGCTCATTGGTGCAGGCGTTCCGCGACCTGCTGCCCGACCGGACACCGGCCGGGCGCTACAGGATCGGGCGCAGCGCCGTCATGGTCACGCTGGGCACCGGCGTGGGCGGCGGCGTCATCGTCAACGGCAAGGTCATCGATGGCACCCACGGTGCCGGCGGCGAGATCGGCCACATCACGGTGGACCGCCACGAGACCGCTGCCTGCGGCTGCGGCAAGCACGGATGTCTGGAGCAGTATTCCAGTGCTACGGGCGTTGTGCGCTGCATGAAGAAGCTGCTGGACGAGAACCCGGACACCCCCTGCACTCTGCGCGGCACCGAGTTTGCCGCCAAGGACGTGTTTGATGCCGCCCGCAATGGCGACGCCCTTGCCGCCCGCGAGGTGGACGAGATGACCGATACCCTCGGCATGGCGCTGGCAACCATTGCCGCCACCGTGGACCCGGAAATGTTCATGGTGGGCGGCGGCGTGTCCCGCGCAGGCGAGGTGCTGTTTGCCCCGCTGCGGGAGCACTTCAAGGTCTATGCCTTCAAGTCCTGCCGTGAGACCCCCATCGTGCCCGCCATCCTCGGCAACGATGCCGGTATCTATGGTTCTGTGCGCCTGATCGTGGGCGAATGATCCCCTCTGTACACAAAAAGCTCTGCCGTGCTTGCGGCAGAGCTTTTTTGTATGCGTGCGTTTTTTACAGCGTTTCATCCCCCGGCAGTTGGTTCCACAGGCGGTAGTAGACGCCCTGCTTTGCCAGCAGCTGGTCATGGGTGCCGGACTCCACGATGCCCTCTTCACCCAGCACAAGGATGCGGTCGTAGTCCTTGATGGTGGTCAGGCGGTGAGCGATGGTGAGGGTGGTGCGGCCATGGGCCAGCTTTTCAAGGCTCTGGCCCACCAGGATCTCACTCTCATTGTCCAGTGCGCTGGTGGCCTCGTCCAGAATGAGGATGGGCGGGTTCTTCAGGAAGACCCGCGCGATCGCAATGCGCTGCTTCTGGCCGCCCGAGAGCTTGACGCCGCGCTCACCCACCATGGTGTCAAAGCCACGGGGCAAGCGGTCGATAAACTCGGTCGCATTAGCCAAGCGAGCCGCCTCGCGGATCTGCTCGTCGGTGGCGTCGGGGCGGCCGTAGGCGATATTCTCGCGAATGGAGCGATGGAACAGTAGCGCCTCCTGCGGCACGTAGGCAACCTGGCGGCGCAGGCTCTGCTGCGTGCAGCGCGAGACATCCTGACCGTCCACGAGCACGCGGCCGCCCTGAACATCGTCCAGGCGCAGCAGCAGCTTGGTGAGCGTCGTCTTACCCGAGCCCGATTTGCCCACCAGGCCCACGCGCTGGCCCGCCGCCACATGAAGCGTCAGGTCATCGAACACGCTCTCGCCCGCCACAGCGTCACGGTACGCAAAGCTCAGGTGCTCAAAATCAATCGCGCCCTCGGTCACTTTGAGCTCAGGGGCGTCCGGGTCGTCTGCCACCAAACATGGCTCGTCCAGCACGCGCGTCATCTCGGCCGCATCGCCCAAAGCGCGGTTGATGCGCTGCATCATGGAGCTTACGTAGTTCAGGCGCATGGTGAGGTTATAGGTGTAGGTAAAGATCATGACGAGCGAGCCGGCCGAGATGCCAAACCACGCGTTGCCGCCCGCCACGAACACACTCACCACGGCCATGGTGATGACGATAAGACCCGAGGTCGTAAAGTTGCGCTGCATCATGGCGTGCATCGAGACCGTCTCGGCATCGCGCGCGGCACGATCGGCGGCGTCGAACAGATCGCGTTCAAAGTCCTCGCGCCCGCAAGTCTTGACGGCCAAGATGTTCGTGACCGCGTCGGAGAGTACGCCCGAGAGCTTGTTCTGCGCGGCGGACGTCGCGGCCGAAAGCGGCATGATGCGCTTGTACATAAGCCAGACAAACGCGATGTAGACGACCATGATGCACACCAGGATCACGGTAAACGTCGGCACCACCGGGGCGAGTGCGGCCACGGTGCAGATGACCGAGGTGATGGTGGGGATGAGCGAATACACCGTCACGTCCACCAGCCCCGTGTAGCCGCTCATAAAACGACTCGTCTGGCTCACGAGCGATCCGCCAAAGCGGCTGGTATGGAATGTCATGGATTGGTTGGAGAGCGTGTCGAAGCATAGACGCGCCAGGTGATAGTTGCCTGCAATCTCGAGCTTGTAGACGGTGTAGTCCTGTAACTTGGAGAGGATCTGACCCACCAGGTTAACGAGTACAAGCGCCAGGATATAGGGGCCGAAGCCCTCAAACACCGGGTCCCCCGCCACGGGACCGGCTTGAACGCGGTCGACAATGAGGGCCATCACGTAGGTGTTGGCAAACGTCAGCAAAAAGATGTAGCCCGCCGACGAGAACACCGAGAGAAAGACGATCAGCGGCTGCGTGCGCGTGACACCCCAAAACCGCTGCAGCGTGCGGCGCACGGTGGAGCGGCTGAGCGGGCTGGTGCTTCTCTGAGACATGGGCTTCCTTTCGCATCTGATAGGGCGAAACGCCATTGTTGCACATTGAAGCGCACTTCAGGCAAGCGCGATGCGAAAAGCGCCCGCGCCGTGCTCGTACAGGCGCACAGCCGTCAGATGCAGCTAGTCCTCGTCTTTTTGGCCTGCGAGCAGCTCCGCGGATGTGAGTCCCAAGATCTCATCGGCTTGGTTGGCGTCTTCCAGCGCGTCGATGTCCTTGAGCTTGCGCTCCATGACATTGGTACGCGTGGTGATGATGCCCTCAACCGTTTTGCCCGCGGTCTCGATCTGCTGCTGGGCGCGGCGCAGCGCCGCCTGATAGCGTGGCAACTCGGCCTTGACAGCAGAGAGCACGCGCAGTACGTCGTCGGTACGTTTTTGCAGCCTAAACGTCTGGTAGCTCATCTGCAGGCTGTTGAGAATGGCAGCCATGGTGCTGGGACCGGCTACGTTGACGTGATAGTCGCGGCCCAGGGTCTCGATAAGCCCGGGGCGGCTGACGACCTCGGCGTACAGTCCCTCAAACGGCACGAACAGAATGCCAAAGTTGGTCGTCGCGGGCACGCTCAGGTACTTTTCGCAGATGTCCTTGGCCTCGCGCTTCACCATCATATCGAGCGTCTTGCGTGCCGCGGCAACGGCCTCCGCATCGCCCGACTCCTGGGCGTCGAGCAGATGCTCGTACGCGTCGCCCGGGAATTTGGAGTCGATCGGCAGCAGCACGGGATCGCCCTCGTCCACCGGCAGCTTGACGGCAAACTCAACGCGCTCCGAGGCGCCGGGCTTGGTGGCGACGTTTTCCAGATACTGGTCGGGCGTAAGGATGTCCGTCAGGATCGCACCCAGCTGCACCTCGCCCAAAATACCGCGCGCCTTCACATTGCCCAGCACGCGCTTAAGATCGCCCACGCCGGTGGCGATGGATTGCATGTCGCCCAGGCCCTTGTACACGGCCTCGAGCTGGTCGCTCACCTGCTTAAACGATGCCGACAGGCGATCGTTGAGCGTGCGGGAGAGCTTCTCGTCCACCGTTGCGCGCATCTGATCGAGTTGCACGTTGTTATCTTTGCGGATAGCACCCAGCTGGGCATCGACCGTCTCGCGCACCTTGTCCAGGCGGTGCTCGATGCCCTCGCGGTTGGCACCGAGCTGTTGGGCCGTCTCGCGGCGCAGGTCATCCATCCGGTCACCAGCTTGCGAAAACTCACGTGCGATGGTCAGGTAACGTTGCTGCTCCACGGCCGCATCTGTCGTCTGCTGCTGCGCGATGGCATTGGCCGTGCGGCGAGTTTCGGCCAGCGCGACGTTCAGGGCATCGAGCGCGTTGTTGGCCTGCTCGAGTGCTGCCAGCGTTTCCGCGCTACTGTCGCCACGCTCCCGCAACTCGGCACGCAGGCTCTTGAGCTGGAGGGCGCAAGCCACAGCAACCCCCACCGCCACCAAGGCGATCACAACAAGCACGATATCAATAGCAGACATAGACTCCGCCCAACAAACTCAATCGGTCATCAATCAAAACCGCGATCAATCTTACCCCGCCACACGCACGGATCACCCACTGCCTTGCAGACAAATTTCTCTTAGAGCCGCGGACGCTAAAACGCTAGCTCTCCCAGCCGGTGCGAATGGTTGTCATGACGTCGCCTAGGCGCTGGCCCAGGGCTGACAGATGTTGGAGCACTTCGCCGGGCGAAGCACCGTTGAGGATGCAGGTGAGCGCATACGAGACCAAGAAAATCGCCGCAAGTCCTAGCGGAATGAGCACGATCATCGCCAATGTGCGCAGGCGCTGGCCCACGCGGCGACGACGCGTGCGGCGTTTGTCGAACGCAAGCTCCTGCGCATATGAATCTTGTTGTACGGAATAGTTCTCTGGCGCCGATCCGCCCGCAGGCGAAACCGCAGGCGTGGCATTTTGCGCAGGGGGCTGGGCGGCTACCCCTTGCATTTGCATCTCCATAAGCCGTTGCTGTTGGCGCAACATGCGCTCGGCTTGTTGCTGCGGAGTCTCAAGAAACAGATCCATGCTGGCCTCCAAAATCGGAGCATTCGACGCTTACGACCAGCATCCCGCACCGCCATGACCGCGACAACGCAATCGCCGGCAATAGCCACAAAGTTTCTTCTGCTCAAAAGCTGTCGAAAAGCTCAACAACTCCCCTACCAGCACTTTCTCTGAGCTTTTTTCGCCAACAATCTTTTGGCCTTCCACCCTTACGCCAACTGACCAAAATCTAACCAATAGCTTGACGAAAATTGTGGAGACCGGGACCCCACACAAAAAGTGCCGCCCCAAAGGGCGGCACACAAACTTATTATCAGCTTTTCTGTAACGAGCACGCGACGACTCAACGCCGGAGCGCAGGGCGGGAAACCTTTGCCTCGCGCGACCCTGCGAAGCCGTGAGCGAGAGGGAAAGGTTTCCCCGCCCTGCGCTCCGTGGTCGGTGAGGACAGACTACATGCCTGCGAGACCTCGGGCGGCGGTGGCGCACATAAACGCCAAGGCTAGAATCACGAGCGAGCCCGCGATGTCTGCCAGCACGCCCATTGCACGGCGTTCAAACAACCAGCTCTCAAAGTGCGGGGCGACGTTGCGCCAAACACGCCACAGCAAGATGCCCATACCGATGACGCCCGGGATATTGAGCAGTAGGATCTCTGAGCACAAAAGACCGATCAGGTTACCGGCGGCAAAGCCCGCATCACCCTCGCAGTATTTGCGGTAGACCATATACAGCATGTACGCCACAAACGGCTGCAAGCACGCAGAAATAAACGAGACCACCATCGAGGGGTCCTGCGAAAAGACCTCGGTGAGTTTATCGACACTCGTGGCGTCCTTCGAAGCCAAGAATAAACCGATAACCACAAGGGGCACCACGCCCAAAATTACCTCGACCAGAGTAAACAACTTGGCAGTCAAATCCTCACTAGCCGAATTCAAATGAGGCGCCCACTCAGGATGAGCATGCGCGCCGACTTTCTTGTCCTTCTCAGCACGATCGGCCTTTTTACCCTCGGCAACCCGATGACCAGGATCCTTGCGAGTTCCCGCCGCAGCAACCCGAGCTCGAGACTTCTTGCCCATAAAAAACACCCCATCAGGTAGTAGATAAACTAAAAGTCGCCACCCAGTGTACCCCCTAAACAACGGCGCCGCCCCAACCAGTCCCCATACAAAAACGTGCCGCCCCAAAAGGGGCGGCACACAAACTTCTAATCAGCTTTTCAGTAACGAGCACGCGACGACCCGAAGCCGGAGCACAGGGCGGGGAAACACCTTTGCCTCGCGCGACCTGCGGA
>CAJMRO010000095.1:0-6385 GCA_905215825.1 uncultured bacterium | reverse complement strand
TTCCTTCCTGCGGAAAGATTTGGGAGGTAAGCCCTGGGGCCTCCTGCGGTAACCGGGGAGGCCGAGGCTATTCGTCTTCTTGCTGCAAGTGCCTGGGGTAGGATGCGGCGTGCATTTTTGGGAGTATTCAGCAGCCGAGGGTGCCTGCATACTGGATTTTGGGCGAGAGACAGGCGCCGCGGGCCGCATTCTGCAAAAAAATGAGCGGTCCTCGAGGCGCCGGAGCTCAAAGTCAGGCTTTCAATGCGCTTTTGTGCGCCCGCTCCCGCACCCGCGGGCTCCGGGATGCTGAATACTCCGGAATTTGCACGGCGCCCCCTGGGGTACCCGCGGGCAAAAAGCAACCGCCCCGCCGAAATATGCAATCGGCGGGGCGGTTTATGCAAAAATGCGGTTGTGGTACGTTACAGCTCGCTACGGCTTGAATCCCAGGCAGGTTACTCGGCGCTCTTGAGGGCGCCGACCATGTCGATCTTGTTGAGGGTACGATTGGTGGCGAGGTTGACGATGATCGTAAAGCCGAAGGAAAGCACCACGGCAAGCACGTAGCTCAGCGGCTCGACTTCGACGTCAAAGTACAGCGACGGCATCTGCAGGATGTACGTAAAGCTCTCGGCAAGCAGGCCACCCAGCGGCACGCCCAGTGCGGTGCCAATCGCCGTGAGGATCAACGTCTCCTTGTTGACGTAGTGGTGCACCTCGCCGCGGCGGAAACCAAGCACCTTGATGGTCGCCAGCTCGCGCTCGCGCTCGGAGATATTCGTGTTGGACAGCGTAAACACCACCACAAACGACAGGCACGCCGCCATAAAGGTCACGAGCACCACGACGGAATTGATAATAGTGAAGTTCGCCTCAAAGTTCTCCCAATGCTCGGCCGTGCTCGAAATCGAAAGCCAGCCGTCACTCTTAAGCTTCTTGCTAAACGCAATCTGGTCGGCCGACGAACCCTTGAGCAGCGCAAAGATGCCATTGAGGCGAACGCTGCGCCCAAACGCGCGCTCATAGGTGCCCTGCGTCATGTAAAGCGTGTTGCCCAGATAGTTGAGCGAAATGTCGCTGACTTTGACCTTGGCTACGTTGAGCGACGAATCCTGGACGTGTGCCGTATCGCCCGGTTGAATCCCCAGCACCAGCTGTGAACTCTTGCTCAGGTACACATCTCCGTCACGCAAAGATAGCGGCTCTTTGGACTCATCCTCGAGACGCACGTAGTCGTCCAGGTCGTTCGTGCGGTCATCGGGCACCACGATCAGCTGCACGGTCTCGCTCTTGCCGCCAAATGTAAAGGTGACGTTGTCGGTCATAATCGACAGCGTCGAAGACACGGTCACGTCGGAATCCTTGGCTGCGCTTCGCTCGTCGAGCGCCGCGCACGTATGTGAAAAATCGTCGGGATTGGCAACCGCCAGCAGGTCATAGCGCGTGATATGCCCGTACTGCTTGGGCGAAAGCGCGACCGACGTATCACGAATGCCCATGCCGCAAATCACAAGCGCCGTGCAGCCGGCGATGCCAAAGATGGTCATAAAGGCGCGCTTTTTATAGCGGAATAGGTTGCGTGCAGCGACCTTGTTCAAAAAGCCCATGCGGCGCCAGATAAAGCCGATGCGCTCGAGCAAGATGCGTGAGCCAGCGCGCGGGGCCTTGGGACGCATAAGCGAGGCCGGGGTCTCGGCCATCTCGTGGCGGCAGGCGATAATCGTGGCGCCCACCACGCCCACGGCAAACAGCGCCACCGACACGAGCGACGACACGATATCGTACGAAAGCAGCATCTGGGGCAGCGAGTACATGTCGTCGAACACCGTAAACAGGAACAGCGGCAGGCCCACAAATCCGATGATGTTGCCGAGCACGCCGCCGATCAGACAAGCCCACAGCGCATAGTCCACGTATTTGGACAGGATGCGCCCGCGCGAATAACCGAGTGCTTTGTACAGGCCAATAAGCGTGCGCTCCTCCTCGACCATACGCGTGGCGGTGGTAAGGCTGATGAGCACGGCGACGATAAAGAAGATGAACGGGAACACCGTGGCGATGGCCTCGATCGAAGAACTGTCGCTGTCGACGCTCGAGTAGCTTGCGATATTGCCGCGGTCCTGGATGTACCAAGTGCATTCGCCCAGGTCAGAGAGCTCGGCGCGGGCATCGGCAAACTGCTGGTCGGCGGCGGCGCGACGCTGGTCCAGGTCGGCCTGCGCTTGCACGCGCTCCTCACTGCCCTCTGCCATGCGGTTGATGTTGCCCTGTTCAATCCCAAAGAGCATATTCGCCTGGCGCTCAGCCGCATCTAAGCTTGCCGGCGTGTCGACTGTCAGCTCCTGAGCGCGCGCCTTCTCACGCTCCTCGCGGATCTTCTCGATATTGTCCTTGACCTTGTTGATCTTTGCCGCGTAGGCATCCGAATAGGAGTTGAGGCTCTTGGCTCCCTCGACGATCACGTGGACCGCGGAGTAGGAAGAAGATGTCGCGGCGTCCTCGCTCACATAGAACTTATAGTCCGCCGCCGAAGCAGCGCGAAAGGCGTTGACTGTCGAGTCGGAGCTCACATCAGTGGGATCGAGGACCTCGGCCGTAATGGTGTAATCGCCCGCGGCAAACTGATCCTTGGCGCTTTGGTTCGACGAGCTCGCGTCATTGGCGGCAAAACTCACCGTATCGCCGAGCTTTTTGCCCGAAGCCTTCAGGAACTTCGAAGTCACCGCGACCTCATCGGCGCTCTCGGGCAAATCGCCGTTCACGAGCACTGGCTGATCGATGTTCTCCTTGGAGAGACTTTGCACGACCACGCGCTCGCGCGTTGTGCCCACGGCGGTGTAGGCGGTCTCGGTGTAGATGCCCTCGGCCGTTTCGACGCCATCGACCTCTTGGATCGCAGCAAGATCGTCATCGGTCAGACCATAGGTCGACTGCACGTTAATGTCATAAACATTCTGCTGGTCAAAGTAAGCGTCGACCGAATCGCACAGATCCTCGCAACCCGCCTTGAGGCCGCACATCACGCTCACGCCGAGCGCAGTGATCACGACGATGGACAAGAAGCGTTTGAGGCTGCCGCGAATCGTGCGGTAGACACCACGGCGAAACACCGTCGGCACCATGTCGTTTGAGCTTTGGGCAGTGCGGTAGGTCGTAAAATCCTGCTCGCGCTCCGTGTTCCGCGCGTCGCGGCGTTGGCTGTTTTGGCGGTCCTGATCCATGGGCGCTACCACTCGATCGTCTCGATAGGCACGGGATTTTGCTGGACCGTCTCGCTCTCCACGCGACCGCTCTTAAAGCGAATCAGGCGATCGGCCATGGGCGCGAGCGCGGAGTTGTGCGTGATGATGATGACCGTAATGCCCTGCTTGCGGCAGGTATCCTGCAGCAGCTGCAAGATCTGCTTGCCGGTTTTATAGTCGAGCGCGCCCGTGGGCTCGTCGCACAGAAGCAGCTTGGGGTTCTTTGCCAGTGCGCGGGCAATGGACACGCGCTGCTGCTCGCCGCCCGAAAGCTGCGCGGGGAAGTTGGCGAGGCGCTCGCCCAGGCCAACCTGGCAAAGCGTTTGCTCGGCATCGAGCGAATCGGGGCAGATTTGCGCCGCGAGTTCGACGTTCTCAAGCGCCGTCAGGTTAGGGACCAGATTGTAGAACTGGAAGACAAAGCCGACGTCGGCGCGGCGGTATTCCACGAGCTGCGCCTCGTTAGCGGAGCTCACATCGCGCCCGTCCACCGTTACGGTGCCGGAGGTTACCGTGTCCATACCGCCCAGGATGTTGAGCGCCGTGGTCTTGCCGGCACCCGAAGCGCCCAGGATAATGGCGAGCTCACCGCGCTCGACCGTAAAACTCGCGCCGTCGAGCGCGTGAATGCGGGCATCGCCCTCGCCGTACGCCTTGATGACGTCTTTGAATTCGATATAAGCCATCGATTAATTCCCATCTGGTCGGATAACTCTTTAGTATTACCCATTTCACGCCGACCAAAAAGGGACAGGTTCATTTTGGCAGGTTTTATATGGGGAAACGGGGAGCGCAGGCAAGCGCCGGGAAGGCAGAGAAATCATCGACGGGGTCAGGCCGACCGCCAAACACAACGCACGCATCTCTATCTGTCAGCAAAATCATTCGAACAGCTGTTCGTTTCTATGATATGATTCCGTTATCTAAGCAGGCCAATACGCAGAAAGGCGGCCAACATGGCGTTCGACTTTAAGAAGGAATGCAAGGAGCTCTACAAACCTGCAAGCAAGCCGAGCATCGTAACTGTCCCGCCTATGAGCTACGTTGCCGTTCGCGGAAAGGGCGACCCAAATACTGAAGGTGGCGAATATCAAAACGCCCTGCCGCTGCTTTACGGCATCGCCTATACCGTCAAGATGTCGAAGAAAGGCTCAAGGAGTATCAAGGGCTATTTCGACTTTGTGGTACCGCCGCTCGAGGGTTTCTGGTGGCAAGACTCCCCGAGCGGCGACATCGATTATGTACGCAAGGACGATTTCAACTTTATCTCGTGCATTCGCCTGCCCGATTTCGTCACCCGAGATGACTTTGACTGGGCAGTCGCGGAAGCCACGACCAAAAAGAAACTTGACTTTTCTGCCGTCGAGCTGCTTAAAGTTGACGAGGGCCTCTGCGTTCAATGCATGCACACCGGGCCCTACGACAACGAACCGGCGACCGTAGGCGCTATGAATGAATACACGACCGAGCAGGGCTATGTCCCCGACTTCTCAGACACCCGTTTCCATCACGAAATCTATCTCTCCGATCCACGCAAATGTGCACCGGAGAAACTTAAGACTGTGGTTCGTCATCCTATCAAGCGCGCTGAATAGCGTGGAGCGTCATCTCACGCGCTAGGTTTTAAGCCAGCCAACCAGCCGCCTCCTAGGCCGTCCGGTAATTATCTTGACGCGGCCCGTCGCATCTTATAAGTTTGTTTTGCTAAAGCTGGAAAGCCTCTCAACGATGCGCAACTCCAGCTCTTTTTCTATCAAGAGGCTTAAATGAAATACCGGAAGTCGCGGATATCCATCTAACGAACAAATAGCACTATTGACAGAATACAGGGGTCTTAAGTGCTCTGATCAAAGCGAACTCGAGCGAGCTTTGGTCGAAGTCGGCCACTACAAACTGTCGGCCTACTGGTTTCCCTACAAAACCAAATGCAAGTCCGGGATTACCATCTTTCGCGAAGGCACAACATTCGAAACCATCATCTACACGTATGAATTTGACCGAGCCCTCCGGCAGTTAATGTTTGATGCGGTCGGCAGAATTGAGATCTACCTCAAAAGCAGAATTGCCTATCTTGCCTCTGAGGAACGCGGGCCTTTCTGTTACCCAGATGTCGCCATAACGAGGCTCAACTCGGCATGTCCATCGCGCTTTGCGCCGCGCTGGGCTACGCAGCCGTCTTTGGCAGCGCCACCAATACGCTGCTCGCACCCATCCTGATTGGCTGCGAAGTCTTCGGTTTCGGTAATCTGCCGGCATTCTTCATCGTCTGCGTCGCGGCTTACCTGTTCAACATGGATAAGTCGATCTATGCCCTGCAGAAGCGGGCGTAGAAAGATGTCCAAGCAAGTGGTCTCAACCGGAAACGGCATCCCACTCTAAGGCTGTATTCCGGGACACGGTTTCCGTTTGGGACGCCATTCGGAAAGCGCATCCCGTTCTTTCACGGCGTCTTGGCTATGCAAAGTGCTCGAACGTTATTCCTCGTACGCGCCCTCGAGCCGAAGCAGCCACTCCTTGCGGTCAAGCCCGCCGGCATATCCGTTAAGCGAGCCGTCGGCGGCAACCACGCGATGGCACGGCACAATGATCGAAATAGGATTCCGCGCGACCGCGGCCCCCACGGCACGGGGAGACACAACAGGTGCTTCGTTTCCCGGTACACGATGTCGAGCCGCAACACGCTGGGCGATCTCACCATACGTAGCGACCTCGCCACGCGGGATAGAAAGCAGCTCAAACCAAACCTCACGCTGAAACGCCGTGCCAATCATATGCAACGGCGGCGTAAACCGAGGCTCCTGCCCCGCAAAATAAGCATTCAGCCAAGCCCAAGAACGCTCAAGCACCGAAGAAGCCGCGCCATTTGCCGGACTCACCGAAGACATCCCACCGGTACCAGAAACCGCATCGGCGCCTTCAACATGTTCGGGATCTTCTTTGAGAAGCGTGGAGCCAAAGTGCTCCTGCCCCTCAAACCAAAGCCCCGTCAAACCGCGGCCATCAGCGGCAAGCAGGATTTCGCCCAAAGGCGAAGCAAACGTCGTCGTGACCACCAGCGGCTCCTTTCAAAACTCCGCAACATAATACCGCGAATTGTGCAGACAACCCCAATCGACCCCAAAGTCACCCAAGGCAGCAGGCGCGCAGCGCCGCAGCTGCCG
>CAJMRO010000094.1:0-6400 GCA_905215825.1 uncultured bacterium | reverse complement strand
CGATCGCCTGCGCGGCGCGCTTTCTCTCCGAGAACCCGGGTCGCGCGCTTCTCACGACGGGGAGCAAGGAGCTTGCTCCCTACACGCGCGTCGCCGATTTCGCGGAGCGCTTCTTCGTGCGTGTGCTCCCTCTGCCCGGTGCTATAACGAAGTGCATCGACGCGGGGTTTTCGCCGTCGCACGTCATCGGCATGCAGGGGCCCTTCACCCGCGAGCTCAACGAGGCGATGCTTCGGCAGGTGGGCGCCCAGTGGCTTGTGACCAAGGACTCGGGAACCGTAGGCGGCACGGCCGAGAAGATCGCCTCCGCGCGCGACGTGGGAGCGCGCTGTATCGTGGTCGCCCGTCCCGCCGAGGGAGGCGGGGCCCTTTCGCTTAGGGAAGTGGAAGACGCGCTCTTACGGGAGTTCGCGCGCTAGGCGCTCGCCGCGCATGCGTGCCCTCCCGCCTGCGAGGAGGAGCGCCCCGAGCAAGCTCGACCCGTACAAGCCTGTCATCCGCCAATCGCTCGAGGACGACGCACGGAACTGGCGCAAGCAGCCCTTCAATAAGTTGCGGTGAAATAGCGTCTGTTTTTGCTGCTAAATAGCATATTCAGTCCCTAATTCACCGCAACTTGTTGGTGGTGGCTTACTGGTAGCGTAGGCATTCCACCGGGTCGAGCTTTGCTGCACGGCGAGCGGGGTAGAAGCCAAAGATTACGCCGATGCCGACCGATACGGCAAACGCGATCAATACTGTTGTAATGGAGAAGCTTGGCGTGATCGTCCCGGTAGCTCCAAACTCGCTCATGATGCCCGAGCTTGCGGCAAAGAACGTGAGTCCCCATGCCAGCAGATAGCCAATCAGGACACCCAACAGTCCGCCGGTGACGCACAGCGCCGAGGACTCGGCCAAAAACTGCGCGGTGATATCGCGACGACTTGCGCCCAGGGCACGGCGAATGCCGATCTCACGGATGCGCTCAGTCACGTTGGTGAGCATCATATTCATAATGCCGATACCGCCGACAAGCAGCGAGATGCTGGCGACAGCGCCCATGATGAGCGAGAACGCGCCCATAAAGGAGTTGAGTGCATCGATGGCGCTTTTCATGGAGGTCGCCGATACACTGTCGTACTCGTCCTCCTCCTCGATGCCCTTCATCGCGCGCACCTTGGACTCGATGGTTTTGCAGAGCTCATCCATGTCTGTGCCCTCGGCGGCAAGAGCCGTCACGCTGGGGAATGAAGGATTTTCGTCGCCAAACAGGCCTGAGATGGTTTCGCGCGGCATATACAGCGTGAGCGAGCCCATGGAGTCGTTGCCGCCATCAATCACACCTACAATCTGCACCTCGCCGTTGGACACCTTGATGGTTTTCCCCAGCGCATCCTGTTCGTTGCCGTAAAGCTGATCGGCGCCGCCGCGGCTGATGAGCGCCACGCGCGAGCCTGATTGGGACTCGGCCTGGGAATAGGTGCGCCCCGCAACGAGCTTGCTGGCCCCCACGGCGTCGAGCATGTCGCTATCGACACCCTGTGCCATGACGGTATAGCTTTTATCGCCGGTCTTGTACTCGGTATACGCGCTGTCGACAATGCCGATCTGCTCTATCTGCAGCACCAGTTTTTGAAGCTTCTCGATGTCGGACTCGGTGAGTTCTTGCGACGAATAGATTTGCACCATGCGTGCCGCATTGAGGCCCAGACTGTTGACCAGGCTGTTTTGGATGCCGCCGATGAGCGAAGTCATGGCGATAACCGAGGCGATGCCGATGACAATGCCCAGGATGGTGAGCAGGCTGCGCCCCTTGTTGGCTTCGAGCGAGTGAAGGGCTTCCTGGATGAGATCGCGGGCGCTCATGCCATCTCTCCTTTCGGCGGGTTGGCGGAGGCGGAAATCCTGGGCAGGCTATCCACGGCGCTGCGCAGGGTCCGCGGTGCATGTGGAATATACGCGCCATCGTGAATGCGACCGTCGCGGATGGTCACGGCACGGTCGGCCTCGGCGGCGATGCCGGGGTCGTGTGTGATAAGCACGATGGTTTTGCCGCGCTTCTGGAGCTTATGGAAGGTTTCCATCACAAGCGCTCCGGTAGCGGAGTCCAGGTTTCCCGTCGGCTCGTCGGCCAGAATGATGGGCGGGTCATTGACGAGGGCGCGCGCGATTGCGACGCGCTGCATCTGGCCGCCCGAGAGCTCGGATATGCGGTGGTCCCAGTGGTCGACGGGCAGCGTGACAGCCTGCAGCGCGTGCACGGCGCGCATTTCGCGCTGGCTACGGGGCACATTGGTGTAGGCCAGCGGCAGCATCACATTTTCGATAACCGACAGGCGCGGCAGCAGGTTGAAGCTCTGAAAGACAAAGCCAATGCTCAGGGCGCGAACTTCGGTGAGCTCCTCATCATCGAGCTCGGCCACGTTGAGCCCTTGCAGGTAGTAGTCGCCCGCCGTCGGCTTATCCAGACAGCCTAGGATGTTCATGAGCGTCGACTTGCCCGAGCCCGAGGGGCCGGTGATAGCGACGAATTCGCCGGGATTTACCGCCAGGCTCACGTTGTGCAGGATGTGGGCGCACCCCGCCACGCTCTCAAAGATGCGGTGCACGTTGCGGATGTCGATAACGGGACGCATTACATGCCCTCGTCGGCAGACATACTGCCCGAATCCGCACCGTAGCCGCCGTCAGCCGTTGCGTCCGCTCCGGTGTCCATGACGAGGGTGTCGCCATCGCGCAGCTTGGTAACCGGAACGTTGGGGTTGATCTCGTTGCCCTGGTCGTCGCGCTTAACCTGTGTCTTGCCGACTACGGCTTCGTTGTCGTTTTGCGTCACGACGGTCACCTTCACGCGATGGGTTTGCTTGCCCTCGTCATCGGTTGCGACGTTGACGTAATAATGTTCGCCGTCTTCGGTCATGAGCGCCATCGTCGGCACCATCACCACGTCGTCGAGCTGCTCGGTCACCACCGAGACCTCGGCCGTCATGCCCGGCTTCAGGCGCGCGTCGGGCGCCTCGATGAGAATGTCGACGTTAAAGGTCACGCTGCCGCCGCCACCGTTGGCGGCGTCGGAGTTTGCCACCGACGCGATAGCCGTGACGGTGCCCTGGCTCACGATATCGGGAAACGCGGGATACGTGACGTTGGCGCTCTGCCCAACGGCGATCTTGGCGATGTCCTTTTCGCCCACCTGCACGGTCACCTTCATCTTAGATAGGTCGGCGATCTGCATGCACTGCTTGCCGCCGCTCGTATCGCTTTCGCCCATGATCATGCCGCCTGTAACCGTGGCGCCCACTTTGGCATTGAGCTCCACGATGTTTCCCGAGCTCGGGGCCGTGACCGTGCGACTGGAGGCCTTGGCGTTCGCCTGGTCGAGGTTTGCCTGGGCTGATGCGAGGCTGCGCTGCGCGGCCGATACGGCGTTCGTGTCCACTGATGCGGCGGAGACGCCAGCCGCTGCGGAAGCTCCCTCGACGTCCGTCGTTGGGGTGGCCTGCGCAGCAGCTGCGGCTTTCTGCGCGTTGGCGAGGTCTTCTTGAGCGGCAGCAACTGCACGCTGCGCCTCGGCAACGTTGCGATCGAGCTCGTCGTTTTTAATGGTCATAAGCACGTCGCCCTCGTTGACGGATTGGCCTGCCTGCACGTTGATAGAATCGACCGTGCCGTCGACAGAAGGGGAGACCACTGAGGACGAAATGGGTTTGAGCTGGCCTTTCGCCTCGACCGTTGTGGTAAACGTGCCCTCGGTCACCATGTCGGTCACAGGACCGCTAGCGCCCTGTGGCTGCACATTGATAACAAGGGTTGCAACAATGGCAATGAGCGCGACGGCACCCACGACGCCGGCGGCAATACCGCGACGAATCAGCTTTTTGCGTCGGCGTTCGGCACGCTTTGCCTTGAGCTTGGCATATGCCTCTTCATCGGAAATCTCGGCCGTATCGTTCGCGCGTCCGCTCTGCTTGTCGGCATGTACGTTTGTAATCAGAGGAAACGTTTCGGTGGCACCTTCGGGCGTGCGCTCGGTATCATCTGGGCCCGGGGTGATCGTGGGGACATTCGGCATAGCGTCTCCTTTATAGAAAGAATCTCGATAATTATATGCGCCCACCGGTTGGGGCGGGCGCATAGGACGGTTTCTTTCGGAACTGTTAGATTGGTCGCAGCGGTTCCACGTTGTAGGAATGCGCGCGTTGCACTACGAGTGGACAACCACGCACAGGCCGACTTTGATGCAATCGTGCAGTGCCTTGGCGTCGGCCAGGCGCAGGTTGATGCAACCGTGGCTGCCGCACCACTTGTACGACTCGGCGTTATCGAAGCTCTTGTCGTTTTGCCAGGTGGCGTCGTGGAAGCCGATCATGTTGCCCTCAAACGGCATCCAGTAGCTCACCGGGCTCTCATATTTGGGTTTACCGGTCTCGGGGTCCTTGGCTCCGATCAGGGTGCTGCCGCCGTCGTTGCTGTTGATTTGCCACACACCCTCGGGGGTGGCGTCTTCGCCCGGTTTGCCGGAAATAAAGTTGGCCTCCCACACGATATTGCCGCTCTCGTCATAGTAGCGCGCGTGCTGCTCGGACAGGTCGACGTCGATATACGCTTTCCAGTCGGGCTCTCCCTTTGCGGTAAAGGTATCGGCCTTCTGGGAGTACTTGATCTCGATCTCGCCGGTCTGCTTGTTGTTAATGGCGTCCTCGACCTGCTTGGCGAGCGAGCTGCTGTCGATGGACCAACCAAAGTCGCCGCCTTCGACGGCGCACTGCTTGCCATCGGCGCGCGTCCACCAACGAGTGGAGCCCACGGTATTAAAGCCGTTGGCGAGTTCGGCTGCCCAGCTGCTGATCTGCGACGTATCGAGCGTGGGGTTGGCCGGATCGGCAAAGCTGATCCACTGCAACACGGAGCTGCCATCAACCTTGCCGGCATCCTCGCCGTTGAGCTTGAGGGTCACGTTGACGCCCAGGAAGTTGTTGGCAGCATCGCATGCGGCCTGAATCTGATCATCGGTCAGCGTTCCATTAAGCGGCTCATAGGCATCGTTGCCGAGCTTGGAAAGATCTACGGTCTCGGTCAGCGAGGCAAGCTCGAGCTCGGCATACTTAATGACATGCTCGCGGTTGATTTTTTCGTTGGAGCGCGCCTTCTCGACGGTAAACTTGCCGGCCTGCTCGTCATAGGAGCTATTGGCCTCGAACGTGCCCGAACGGCCCTCGTTAAACTCGTCGATAGCGGCGCCCAGGTCCTCCTCAAACTTCTTTTGGTCAAAGGTATCGGAGAGCATGGACAGGTCGACGTCTTGATCAAGATCGACTTCGTTGGAGGTAGCAGTTGTTTTGGTCTTGCCGCTTAAGGATTCCACAAGGCGGACCGGCCAAATAAAGGCTTCGTTGTGGTTGATGATTTCTTTTGCAGCAGCTTCACCGTCGACGATGGGTTCATCGGACTCGGGCTGATAGGTCCAGCTAAAGTCATCTCCTGTCACGGTGAGTTTATAGTGCTTCCATGCCGAGTTGACCTTGGTGGAGGCAGACGACGCGTTGGAGAACGAGACGTCGACGCCGGCGACGGTGGTGTTGGGGTAGGCTACCTGCGAAAACGCTACGACGCCTACGATATAGACAATGACGATTAGACCAAGGACGACAAAGAGCGTTGTCTTTTTGCCCGACTTATTGTTCTCGGGGGACTTGCGCGCGGGGCCTCGATCGCCTCGAGCGTGCGTGGGGGGCTGCTTGGGCGCATTGCCGTTTGCCTGACGCTGCTGACGTTGTTGACGCTGTTGTCGCTGTTGGTTCGGGCGTTGGGAAGCGTTTGCTGCACTACGCTGCTGACGGTGGCTCGGCGCGATAGGACGCGGCGACTGAACGCCGCCGGTGTGCCTGTTCGGCTGCTGCGGATCGGGAATCAGTTGAGTTCGATCGTTTTGCGACATCGTATGCATATCCTTCGATTTTCGCCTTGCGGTTCATCGTGTTTTTACTGGGCTTGCATTATAGCGATTGCCCTGCTGTTTGTGGTACGGAAACGGTGGCATTCGAAAGAGCTGGGACAAATGTCCCACCTTTGAGTCGTTCTTAGTCGCTATCCGCACACACCGCATTTTGCACAGGCCGAAAGTGCGGCCGGAGCCTGCGCGATGCCGCCCTTTGCCGTCTCTCGCAGCGTGGCCGGCAACGCGTGACCCACCGAGAGCATGACATGTGCCATCTGGTCAAACGGCACCAAGCTCTTAATGCCCGCGAGGGCGAGTTGTGCCGAGCTAAAGGCCGCTGCCACGCCAATGGCGTTGCGGTTTTGGCAGGGCACCTCCACGAGGCCACCGACGGGGTCACAAACGAGGCCCAGCAGGTTACTCAGCGCGATGGAACTGGCGTCGAGCGCCTGCTCGGGCGTGCCGCCGAGCATCTGCACCAGC
>CAJMRO010000093.1:0-6500 GCA_905215825.1 uncultured bacterium | reverse complement strand
CGACGCTGCAAACGCCCCTAAGCGGCAATCTGACGTTCAATCGTCGGTCGCGTACCAAAGTACGCTTCCCTCCTCTTTCACGTCACCTTGCTCGCTTAGGGACGTTTTCGCTGTTGGTGACGATAACGCGGCGTTTCCATTGCTGGAGCTAAAGGCTTTCTTTCGCTTTCGCCTTAGTTAAAAGCTATTAAGCGACATTCCGTTATTCGGAATGTCGCTTTTGTTTTGTGCTGGTTATTTCGCTAGCGTTGGTGAATATGCTGCGTGTTTGGCGTTTGTCACTATAAGATGGTTACTTGCGTTATACGTAATTCGATGTTCTTGAAGGTAGGGGATTTCTTTGGGTCGTGGTGCGGATATGACGCCGCCTTTGCGTTGGCGGTTAGGTGTTGCTGGTGGGGTAGCGCTTGTTGTGCTGCTTGTTGACCAGCTGACCAAGCTTGCGGTTCGTGCCGTGGGCGATGCCCTGCATATGACCGTTATCCCCGGTGTGATTGACTTTCTGTTTGTTCGCAATATCGGAGCCGCCTTTAGTATGGGCGAGGGCCATGGCGTTGCGTTCGCCGTGCTGGCACTTGCGGTCATTGTCGCCATTGCCGTGTACTTGCTGCGTGCGCCTCAGCTTGCTCGTCTTGAGGTTGTGGGCATGGCCATGGTCGCGGGCGGTGCTGTCGGCAACGCGATTGATCGCCTGGCCATGGGCTTTGTGACTGATTTTATTGCCGCTACCTTCATTGATTTCCCCGTCTTTAACGTGGCCGATATCGGCATTACGGTCGGCGTCGTGCTGGCACTCATCGGTTATATGTTCTTGAGCCCCGCCGCTCGCGAGGTCGATGCGACCGCCGAGCTCAACGCCCGTGACGAGGCCCGCGCTAAGCGCAAAGCCAAGCAGCGTGGGGAGCGTGCCCGCAAGATTCGCGAAAGGAATGAGCGTTAATGGCCGACATCCATATTCTTGTTGCCGACGATTCCGCTGGTCAGCGTCTTGACGCCTATTTGGGCGCCAACGATGGCTGTCCCACGCGCTCTGCCTGCGCGCATCTGATCGAGGGAGGCGCCGTTGCCGTCAACGGTGAGACTTGTCTCTCTAAAAAGTACGCCGTACGCGCCGGCGATCGCATCTCGGTCGACTTGCCCGAGCCGCACGACCCGACCGACGTGATTCCCGAGGCCATTCCCCTCGATATCCGCTACGAGGACGACTACCTTATCGTGCTCTCCAAGCAGCGGGGCCTGGTGTGCCATCCCGCCCATGGCCACGAGAGCGGCACCCTTGCGAACGCTCTGGTCTACCACTGCGGCATCGATCATCTTGGTACTGTGCAGGGTGAGGACCGCCCCGGCATCGTGCATCGCCTGGATCGCGATACCTCGGGCCTTATGCTCGCGGCAAAAGACGACGACACCCAGCGCGCGCTTCAGAATCTCATCCGCACGCGCACGCTCGACCGTCGCTATATCACGCTCGTTTACGGTCACATCGCCATGGACGAGGGCACTATCAACACCGGTATTGCCCGTTCCACGCGCGACCGCGTGAAGATGGCGGTTTCGGATGACCCCTTTGCCCGTCAGGCCATTACGACCTTTAAGGTCCTCGAGCGCTTTGATTCCACGCGTTTTGACGACGGCTATACGCTCGTTGAGTGCCACCTGTTTACGGGCCGCACACATCAGATTCGCGTGCATATGCGCCATATCAACCACGCCTGCGTGGGCGATCCGCTCTACGGCAAGTGCGATGCGCGTGCCGATCAGGGCCTGACCAGGCAGTTCCTGCATTCTTGGCGCGTTGCGTTCGATCATCCCGTAACGGGGAAGCGCATTGAGTGCCGTGACGAGTTGCCGTGGGATCTCGCTGCGGTTCTCGACGATCTGGCTCCGCGCTCGCTCGGTCGCACGGCCGTTGGAGATGAAATCGTTCCGCAGCTCGGTCTTCTCGAAGCCTAGCCAGTATTAGGTGGTTTCTTGAACTCGGTAAGCCTGCGGTAAGATATACGATTGTTTACGTTACACGTTGCTGGGAGCCTGCATGCTCGCCTTTTTACAAACCAACACACCCATCGTGATCTTCAACCAGATTGTCGTCACGCTGCTCACGGTCTGCTTTCTGTACCAGGTGGTCTTCTTTGTCATTGGCGCTCTTCGTGGCGAGGTCGCGCCTCCCAAGGCCAAAAAACTCCATCGCTATGCCTTTTTTATCGCGGCGCATAACGAGGAAGCCGTAATTGCCAATCTCGTACGCTCCATCAAGGACCAGGACTATCCGTCCGAGCTTATCGAGGTCTTTGTCGTTGCCGACGCCTGCACCGACAACACCGCGCAGCTCGCACGCGAGGCCGGTGCCATTGTTTACGAGCGCAATGACCTGGCCCGAAAGGGCAAGAGCTGGGTCATGGACTTTGGTTTCGATCGCATTCTCAACGAGTATCCCGACACGTTTGAGGGCTACTTTATCTTCGATGCCGACAACGTTATCTCCCGCGATTACGTGTCCAAGATGAACGATGCCTTTGACCAGGGCTTCCATGTGGTCACGAGCTATCGCAATTCCAAGAACTTCGGCAGCTCGTGGATCTCGGCTGCTAATGCCACGTGGTATCTACGCGAGGCGCGCTTCCTCAACAACGCGCGCAATATCTGTAAGACGTCCTGCGCTGTTTCGGGTTCGGGTTACCTTATCTCGTCAAGCGTTATCGAGGGCATGCACGGTTGGCAGTTCCACACGCTGACCGAGGACATTCAGTTCACTACGTTCTGCGCTATTCACGGTATTCGCATTGGCTATGCGCCGGCGGAGTTCTTTGACGAGCAACCCGTGACGTTCAAGGCATCCTGGAAGCAGCGTATGCGCTGGACCAAGGGCTTTTACCAGGTGTTCTTTACCTACGGTAAGCATCTGGTCAAGTCGATGTTCCGCTATCATCGCTTTGCCGCCTACGACATGTTCATGACGATCGCCCCGGGTATGCTGCTATCGCTGATCTCGATGCTCGCTAATGCGACGTTCTTGATTGTGGGTGGCCTTTCGCATGGTTTCTTGGCAACCGAAGTCGAGATGCAGGCGTGCGCCGCTTCGCTCATTATGACCTTCGCCATGATGTATCAGACGTTCTTTATCCTGGCGCTGCTCACGACTATCTTTGAGTACAAGCATATTCACTGCGCGCAAAAGTGGCGCCTGGTGACTAACCTGTTTACCTTCCCGATCTTTATGTTCAGCTATATCCCCATCACGGTGGCCGCGCTGTTCCTGAAGGTCGACTGGGTGCCGACGCAGCACGCCGTCAACGTTACCCTTGACGAGGTCATGCAAGGCGCCAAATAACCACCACCAAAACCACCGCAAAGGGGACAGGCACCTTTGTGGTGGTTTTTGCTTTTGCGATGCAGCTCGAGGAGGAGTCCGATGGCCTATATCCCGTTTTGGATTTGCATCTTTGCCGGCGTGGCAAGTGATGCCCGAGAGCGACGGTTTCCCAATGGGCTTGCCGGCGCATGTGCCGTGGCGGCGTTGGCGGGCGTTTGGCTCGACCTCGGTTTGAACACAGCGCTTGACCACGCCGGTCTTGCGGTCATCGTCTACCTTGCCCTTGTGCTCACTGAGTCGCTCTGGCGGCGCCTTCGCCACGCCCCGGGCATCGGCATGGGGGATGCCAAGGCGCTCTTCGCGCTTTGCACGCTCGACCCTATGGGTGGCATCGTGGCATTTGCCGTCGCACTCCTGGCCCTGGCCCTCTCCTGCCTCTTCACAAAATCACGCTCCCTGCCATTGCTCCCGTTTTTGGTGCCGATTTTTGCCATAATCGAGGTCGTGGGCTGCACTTTGTAACCGATTGCGCATCCTTCTTAAGGAGCATGCCATGGCAACTAATCAAGAAACGGCCGTCATTAAGGCGCGCATGGACCGTATTCCCTCGGCGTTGTCGCCCGAACTTGTCGAGCGCATTGCCGCCGATCGTGCTTCGGGCTATGTCAACCCGTATCGTTGCAACGACGATCAGGTCATTCGTCGTATTGATCGCGCCGCCGACAAAGGCACGCTTATGCGTCCGGCGTTTATGCGCGATACCGAAAAGATACTTCATCTTCCGGCGTACACCCGTTATGCAGGCAAAACGCAGGTCTTTAGCTTCCGTAGCAATGACGATCTGTCACGCCGCGGTTTGCACGTGCAGTTCGTCTCCCGCATTGCGCGCGATATCGGTCGCGCCCTGGGGCTCAATTGCGATCTGATCGAGGCGATTGGCCTAGGTCACGACTTGGGACACACGCCTTTCGGCCATGCCGGCGAGCGTTTCCTCAACGATATCTATCATGAGCGTACGGGGCGTTATTTTTTCCATAACGTGCAGTCGGTCCGCGTGCTCGACACACTGTACGGCCGCAACGTGTCGCTCCAGACGCTCGACGGCGTGCTATGCCATAACGGCGAGTACGAGCAGCGTGTGTTTGAGCTCTCGGACATGAGCTCCTTTGACCAGTTTGACCAGACGGTTGAGGATTGCATTGCCACGGGCTATAGCGCAATTGGGCATCTGCGTCCCATGACGCTCGAGGGCTGCGTCGTTCGCATCTCGGATATTCTTGCCTACGTCGGTCGTGACCGTCAGGATGCGATCGCGGCGGGCCTGCTTTCGCCCGACGTTTTTGATGATGGCCGGGGCGGTGCCTACAACAGTTGGATCCTTACGCACGCTTCCATCGATATCGTTGAGCACAGCTATGGTAAGCCGCGCATCGAGATGAGCGAGGACCTGTTTGGGGAAATCCGCCGAGCCAAGCGCGAGAACTACGAGAAGATCTATAGCAAGGGCGGTATCGAAGGCGATTCCGAGGTGGAGCTGCGCGAGGCCTTCGAAAAGCTCTACGACCGTTGCCTGCGGGATCTAAATAGTGGTGACGAGTCCTCTTACATCTTTAAGCACCATATTTCGCGCATTGAGCAGCAACTTTCCTACTACGATCGCACCTATGCCTGGCAGGACGACAAGGATCAAGCCGTGGTGGATTATATCGCGAGCATGACGGACGGTTATTTCTGCGAACTGACGAGCAAGCTGTTCCCGGGTCTAAAGTTTCCGCATCGTACCTATATTAACGAACGGTAGTTCGTATCCTTTCGGTATACTGGTTAGTTGAAAACGTTTTTGATTGATGCACGGGATGGCTATGGACGACCTTTTTTCTGCCTCGACGCGCGAGCGTTCCTTTAAAAATGCGCCGCTCGCGGTGCGCATGCGACCCAATTCGCTCGACGAGTACGTGGGCCAGCAAAAGGCCGTCGGTAAGGGCTCATGGTTGCGTGCCGCGATCGAGCACGACGTGCTTTCGAGCGTGATTCTGTACGGGCCGGCCGGTACGGGTAAGACGACGCTGGCCCACATTATCGCCAACCATACCAAGAGCGAGTTTGTCGAGGTCAGCGCCGTGACGGGTACCGTGAAGGATCTTCGCCGCGTGATTGACGAGGCCAAGACGCGCCTGAATACCTACGACCGCCGCACCATCCTGTTTATCGACGAGATTCACCGCTTCTCCAAGTCTCAGCAGGATGCCTTGCTGCATGCGGTTGAGAACCGTACCGTCATTATGATTGGCGCCACGACGGAGAATCCGTACTTCGAGGTCAACTCGGCATTGCTCTCGCGCGGTCGCGTGGTGGAGCTTGAGCATCTTAAAGACGAGGATATCGCCACGCTTATCGAGCGTGCGCTCGAGGCGCCGCAGGGTTTGAACGGCAAGTTCTCGGCCGATGAGGATACGGTTAAGACCATCTGCACGCTGGCAGCGGGTGACGCTCGCTCGGCGCTCACGACGCTCGAACTTGCGAGCGAGATTGCCGTCACGCGTCCCGATACCGAGGGAACGCCAGCGCCCGTGGCGGGGGAGCGCTATCCCATCACCGTGGATGACGTGAAGATCGCCAACCCGCGTCGTGGATTTTCGTATGACAAAAACGGCGACATGCACTACGACATCATCAGTGCGTTTATTAAGTCCATGCGCGGTAGCGACCCCGATGCCACAATCTATTGGCTCGCGCGCATGATTGATGCGGGGGAGGATCCCAAGTTTATCGCTCGCCGTATTATGATTCAGGCTTCTGAGGATGTTGGCAACGCCGACCCGCAGGCGCTTTTGGTGGCGCATGCCGCGTTTAAGTCTGCCGAGGTCATTGGCTATCCCGAGTGCCGCATTAACCTGGCTCAGGCTGCACTCTATGTGTGTTTGGCCCCTAAATCCAACGCGTGTGAGGCTTCGATTGATGCGGCGCTGGCCGATATCCATTCTAGTGGGCTTCGCGAGGTGCCGAGTTATCTGCGCGATCGCCATCGCCCAGGCAGCGACGACTACGGTGTGTATAAATACCCGCACGATTATCCCGAAGGCTGGGTCGATCAGCGCTATTTGCCCGAGGGGCTGGAGCGCGGTGCGTTCTGGCAGCCTGCCGGGCGCGGCTGGGAAGAGTGGCGCGTAGAGCAAAGCGAGCGCGA
>CAJMRO010000092.1:0-6504 GCA_905215825.1 uncultured bacterium | reverse complement strand
CTGGTGATCTCCGCCTTGAGAGGGCGGCGTCCTAAACCGCTAGACGAACGGGCCACATGACATCTGCACTGCCGTGCTGCGAGGAGATATATTACGGGACAAAAAACGTCAGCGCAAGAAGAAATTCCAAATTGCCGAAAAATTGTCGGCAGGTTATGGAACACGCAGGTAAACTAGGTAGCTAATTCAAGTTGAGATGGACCAAAAGAGCTTCGCGCTCGTTGGGAATGTTGTCTTCGATCACGGCGTCGAGGGCGGAGTTGAGAAGCTGCCCCAGTTCCGGCCCGGTCTTGACTCCAGCACGGATCAGGTCGCCGCCGTTGATGGCGAGCATCTTGAGCGTATAGGGCTCCCCCGCCCTCAGCAGCTCGTGCGCCATCGCGCGCATTTCCTCAATCGTCTCAACGTAATAGAAGCACGACGGGGCCTTGCCAAGTGTGTCGGCACGCTTAAGGTCCATGAGCTCGTCAATCAGGCGGGCCGTGTCGACGCCCTCACCCGAAAGCGCGCGCATCATATTGAGCAGACAGGAGCGCTCGGGGCGCAGCGGCATGTCATGGTATTTGATGAGCAGGCACACGTCGCGCACCAAGTCGTGCGAGAGCGCCAGGCGATCCATAATGACGCGCGCCTTCTTGGCACCGAGCTCGGGATGACCGTAGAAGTGTCCGCTGCCGGCGTGATCGACCGTGAAGCACTCGGGTTTGGACACATCGTGCAAAAACGCCGCCCACATAAGACTCGACGAGGGCGCGACGCCGTCGCACAGCGCCAGCTCCCCTGCCACCGTCAGAACACGAGCGATATGCTCGTAGACGTTAAACGCATGATAGACACTTCGTTGATCAAACCCGCGACCCGCTGCCAACTCGGGCACGGCGGCGCAGATGAGCTCGGGGTAGCGCAGCATGGCATCTCCCCCGTGGCCGGTCGAAAGGATGCCCTCAAGCTCAATGCCCACACGCTCGCGCGCCACGGCATCGAGCAGCGGCGCGCACTCGGCAAGCGCACGCTTGGTCTCGGGCTCAATCATAAAGTCCAGGCGGCAGGCAAAGCGCACCGCACGCAGCATGCGCAGGGCATCCTCGTTAAAGCGACGCTTGGGATCGCCGACAGCGCGAATCAGCTTGCGCTCCAAGTCACCCTGGCCGTCGTAGCGGTCGACAAGCCCGCGCTCGGGATGCCAGGCCATGGCGTTGACGGTAAAGTCGCGGCGCGCCAGATCGTCCTCGAGCGAGGCGGCACGCTCCACACTCTGGGGATGGCGACCATCGGTGTAAAAGCCATCCAAACGGTACGTGGTGACCTCGATACGCTCGCCATCGGAAATAGCCGTGATTCCGCCAAATTTAATGCCCGACTCCACAACCGCGATGCCGGCGGCCTCGAGCGCCGCCTTGGACTCCTGCCACAGGCCGCTACAGCACATATCAACATCGTGGCTGGGGCACCCCATCAGGGCGTCGCGCACCCAACCGCCCACGTACCAAGCCTCAAGACCAGCCGCCTCAAGCGCGCGCAGGACGCACAGGGACGCATCGGACGGTTGATTACCGTTGAGCGAAACATTGCACATGCCTATGGCCTCCTGCACTTGTGAGCGTTAATCGATGGTTCTCAAGAAGTCTAACAAGAAACGAGAAAGCGCGCACACGCAATCGCGTCGTCAATTCCATAAAACGAGACAGCAGACGCCATATGCGTTCAGCGAGCAAAAAACACCCGCCTCGGAGATCCAAAGCGGGTGTTCGGCAGCGATTTTTCGATGCGGCTAGCAGACCTGACGAACCTCGATGTGCTTCTTATATTCGTCCACCTTGGCAAAGTCGCCCAGGCCCGGGCACTCGACCACGTTGGCGCCGGTGGCCATCGACAGACGGAGGGCATCCTCGACGCGCTCGGGAGCGTCGTGCCATACGGACAGGAAGGCAGCGAGCGAGGAATCGCCGGCGCACACCGTCGACAGCAGCTTGACGTCGAAGGTGCGATTGGCAAACCAGATGTGCTCGCCGTTGGAGAAGTACGCACCGGCGCCACCGAGGGTCAGCAGCACGTTCTTGGCGCCCTTAGCGTGCAGCTCGGCCATAGCGCACTTGACGGACTCATCGTCGCCACCGCTCACCTTAATGCCAAAGATGTCGAGCAGCTCGTCGTCATTGGGCTTGATCAGCAGCGGCTCCATGGCAATGAGGTCTGCCAGCTGATGGCTCGAGATGTCGAGGACGAACTCGGCCCCCTTGGCCTTGACGCGGCGCAGGACATCGGCCAAGAAGCCCTCGGAAGTGTTGGGAGGCAGCGAGCCGCTGATGACCAGGCAGGTCATGTCATCGAGCGAATCGATGAGCTCAAACATCTCCTGCTCGTTGGCCTCGTTGATGGCGGCACCGGCGTTGACCATGTTGTACTCGGTGTCGGGTCCGGCATTGAGGAACACGTTGACGCGCGTGATGCCGTCGGTCCAAACGGGCTTGACGGGCACGCCCAGGGCCTCGGCGCCCTTAACGATAAACTCGCCCGAGAAGCCGGCGAAAAAGCCCAGGATCGTGGTGTCGACACCGTAGTGATCGAGGGTGAACGAGACGTTGAGACCCTTGCCGTTGGGCGTGTAGACGGCGTTACGGGTACGCGTGACGGTGTTGGCAGCAAGGCCGTCGCAGGCGATGTTGTAGTCAATGGCGGGATTTGCAGTGAGCGTGTAAATCATGAATGTTCCTTTCACGAAGTAACGTGTTAATGAAAGTATATTCCACCCAACGGTAAAAGGCTAGGACAACTCGGTGAACGGTGTGGAAGCGATGAAGTACGGCAGAGCATCTCTCTCCAATAACGGAACAAAAAGGCGCCCCAGCCGAAACCGGGGCGCCGCATGCGCACGAATATGTCGCGTTTCGATTACTGACGATCGAGCTTGCGGACAGCAACGCGCTTGCTGTACTCGTCGACGTGACCGAAGTCGCCGATGCCGACGGACTCGGCAACGTTGGCGCCGGTGGCCATAGCGAGCTTCATGGCCTCCTCGACGTTGTCGCGATCCCTGTACCACTTGTGCAGGAACGCAGCGAGGGTGCAGTCGCCGGCGCAGACAGAAGAAACCAGCTTGATGTTGAACTCACGCTTGGCGTACCAAATATCCTCGCCGTTGGAGAAGTAAGCGTCGCCGCGGCTACCACGGGTGAGCAGCACGTTCTGAACGCCAGCGTCGTGAGCCATCTTCATGGCAACGCGGACCTCGTCGTCGGTGTCGACCGGCACGCCGAAGATGGCCTTCATCTCGTGATGGTTCGGCTTGATGAGCAGCGGCTTCTTGTGAGCGAGCTCCTTGAGCTTGTCGGAGGACAGGTCCAGGACGACGTCGGCGCCACGAGCCTGAGCGTGCTCCATAACCTGAGCCAGGAAGTCGGGCGTAGCTTTGGGAGGCACGGAGCCGGAAACGATCAGGCACTCGAGATCGCCCGCGGTGTCCAGGATGTTGTAGAGCTCCTCCTGGTGCTGCGGCGTAATAGGAGCACCCGGGTTCAGGATGCCGTACTCGTGCTGGCCATCGTTGACGTAGGTGTTAATGCGCGTGATACCGTCGGTCCAGACCGGGCGGCAGAGGCAACCCAGGTTCATGACCTCCTCGACGATGAACTTGCCCGTGAAGCCAGCGAAGAAGCCGAGCGCGACGGTGTCGACGCCCATCTTCTTAAAGGCGAAGGACACGTCGAGGCCCTTGCCGTTAGCCGTGTAGCTGGCCGAGCCGGTGCGGACGTTCTCGTCGGGCTCGAGCGGAGAGCTCGAAACCGTCATGTCGACAGCCGGGTTAGCGGTTAGCGTGTAGAACATTTACAGTACCCCCTGTATATGTGAGGGCCGCGTGGCCGGCCCATTCCAACCACGCGGTTACCTCTGATACCAAATTAGCGAGCTGCGGACTCGAGCAGTGCCTTGACCTCGGCGGCGGTGTTGCAGGCGAGTGCCTTCTCGGCGAGCTCGTCGCACTCGGCCTTGGTCCACTGGCTGATGGTCTTGCGGGCGCGCAGGATCGACGGAGCGCTCATCGAGAACTCCTCCAGGCCCCAGCTGATCAGCAGCGGCTCGAGCAGCGGATCGGCAGCGGCCTCGCCGCACATACCGACCATGATGCCGGCCTTCACGCCGCTCTCGATGATGTTCTTGAGCGAGCGGAGCACGGCGGGATAGTAAACCTGGTACAGGTTGGAGATGGTGTCGTTACCACGGTCGGCGCACATGGTGTAGCCGATCAGGTCGTTGGTGCCGATGGAGAAGAAGTCGGCGACCTCGGCAAGACGGTCTGCGAGCAGCGAAGCGGCGGGCGTCTCGACCATGATGCCGACCTCGATGTTCTCGTTGAACTTGCGACCCTCTTCGGTCAGCTCGGCCTTGCACTGCTCGACGAGCTCCTTGACAGCCAAGACCTCCTCGACGCAGGTGACGAGCGGGATCATGATCTTGACGTCACCGAAGGCGCTAGCGCGCAGCAGAGCGCGGAGCTGGACCTTGTACTGGTCGGGATTGGCCAGGCAGTAACGCACGGCGCGGAAGCCCATGAAGGGGTTGTCTTCCTTGACCATATGCAGATACGGAATCTCCTTGTCGCCACCCACATCGAGCGTGCGGATGATGACCGGAGCACCCTTGAGCGCGCTGGCGACCTTACGGTAGGCGTTGAACTGCTCCTCCTCGGAAGGAAGCTCAGCAGAGTCCATGAACAGGAACTCGGAGCGGAACAGACCGATGGCCTCGGCGTCGTGATCGAGCGCGTTGGGCACGTCATCGGGGTTACCGATGTTGCAGGCGATGATCTTCTTGATGCCATCGGCAGTCACGGACGGCTTGCCACGGAAGGCCTCGAGGGCCGCCTTCTCGGCAGCGAAGGCCTCGGCCTTGGCGGTATAGGCAGCGAGCGTCTCCTCGTCGGGATCGGCCTCGACGATACCCTTGCCACCGTCGACGACAACGGTCATACCGTTGCGCAGCGCGGTGCAGCTGTTGGAAACCGAAAGGACAGCCGGGATCTCGAGGGCGCGCGCGATGATCGCGGAGTGCGACGTGCGGCCACCGGTCTCGGTGACGATGCCGGCAACGTGGGCCTTATCGATCGTGGCGGTCATGGACGGCGTGAGGTCGTGCACGACAACGACGGTGTTCTCGGGCAGGACGGAAAGGTCGACGACCTCCTTGCCCAGCAGCTCGGCCAGAATACCGGTGCGGATGTCGGCGATGTCGGCCGCGCGCAGACGGAACATCTCGTCGTCCATGGACAGGAACATGTTCTCAAACATGGTCGAGGTGTCCATGAGCGCCTGCTCGGCGCAGGTACCGCCGTCAATGGCGGCGTTGATGGCGTCAGTCATGCCCGGGTCCTGAGCCAGGACAATGTGTCCGCTCATGATCTCGGCCTCGGCCTCGCCCACCGTCTCCTTCATATGGTCGGCCTGAGCCTGGGTCTTCTCGCAGAAGACCGAAAGAGCGGACTGATAGCGCTCCTTCTCTGCTGCCGAATCAGCAACCTCGTGCGGCTCAAACGTCAAGTCGGGATCGACGGCGACCATGACGGTGCCGATACCGATGCCCTCGGAAGCGTTGACTCCCTGATACATTCCCATTCCTCTCTCCGTGTCATGTGATAAAGCGTTTTGCCATATCCATGACAAAAGAGCGCAGCTACCTTACAACAGGTCACTGCGCCCCCAAATATGAACTTAGTTGTTCAACATGCGACCCGTTTGAGTTCTACTCGCCAAGACCGCTCTTGATGAGCTCGATGGCAGCAGCCAGAGCCTCGGCCTCGTCGGCGCCGTCGCACTTGACCTCGACCTCAGTACCGCAGGGGATACCAGCAGCCATGAGGGCCATCGGGGACTTGCCGTTGACCTCCTTCTCGGGGGTGACGACCGTCACGTCACAGGCGTACTTGCCCATGGTGGAGGCGAACAGACCAGCCGGACGCATGTGCAGACCCTGAGGATTAACGAGGGTAGCCTTCTCAGAAACCATAGTTGACTCCTTTTTGTGTTTAACCCCTGTCATGCATGTGGCAGGAGTCAGATTCACGACGTTGTTTATATTAACTCACATCAAACGGTTTTTCATTATGTTTCGCACGAATTGTTGGACAGATGTCGTTCCTGTACGCTTGCCTGCCGGGCGGGGCGGTTAAGTTTGCTGCTCTACAGTCCTGCGCAAGACGAAAAGCACATTAAGTGCTTTCCTTTGCGTGCGGAACTCGCGACAAACTTAACCGCCCCGCCCGGCAGGCAAGCTGCGGAAACTCGGTCGGCTCAGAGCAATATCGTGTGAACGGAATTCTGGCTGAGGATCTGTTCGCGACAAAGACTCAATGGGCAGTTCCCTCTATGCCCTTCTGGAAGTTGCGGTGAAATAGGGACTGATTTTGCGGTTGAAACGTTTAAACAATCCCTATTTCACCGCACCTTACAGAAGGGAATCAGAACCACCCTTAAAAAGGGTGGTTTGCTCTTAGGGTATAACCCACGGGCC
>CAJMRO010000091.1:0-6687 GCA_905215825.1 uncultured bacterium | reverse complement strand
CGGCAGGTCGGCGGCGGAGTGTTGGGCGGCAAGCCGGTCGGAAAGCTCGGTAGCGGCAAACTGCCTGAGCTTGAGCTCGGGCTTAACCTGCTTTTTCTGCTTACGACGACGCGGCTTCGACATCCGTCTTTCCTTCCACCTAAATGATTATTCTGGGACGGGGATTAAAAAATCATTTAATGATCCCCGTCCCAAAAAGACTGTACTGTGGCGCCCGGGAATGATTTTTTAATCCCCGTCCCAGAATAATCATTCCCGGGCGCGTTGCGGTTGCCTAGTACTGGCTCTCGTGCTTGCTAAAGAAGTCGAAGCGCGGGGGCAGCGGCTTTACGCGGTGCTCGCCGGGCTTCTCGCCCAGGCTCTCCACAAACTCGTCCGTGGAGGCAAAGATGTTGTCCCAGCTAAAGAAGGCGACCGGATCGACGTCGAAGTACTCGCAGATGAGCTCGCAGCCGGCCGGGACGATGCCGTGCATGAGCACGGTCGCCACGCGCAGCTCGGTAAAGGCGTCGACCAGGGCTTGCTTCATGGCGGCGTTGGCTGGTTCGCCCTCGAGCTTGTTGGCGGCCTTGGAGGCGTCGCTCCAGCGCTTGTTGGCGGCGCGCAGGTAGTCGTCGCACACGGCGAGCGCACGGTGCGTCTCGAACTTGTACATGGCCTGCTCAAAGGCAAGGGCGGCCTGCTCGGCAGCCTCGACCACGGCGGCAGAGGCGGCACCGGCGGGGATGCAACCGTTGCGGTACGGGCTCTCGTCGCCCTCCTTGACGGCGACGCCGTAGAAGCAGCTGCGGGCCAGGCGGTTGAACACGCCGGTCAAAAGAGCGCTCTCCTTAAGGGCAGGATCGATGACGCGCTTGTCGTCGCAGGCGCGCACCTCGTTGCCGTCCTTGTCCTTGCCGGTCACGCGCGTGTCATATGCCTTGGGGCTAAAGCTCACCGGCTTCTCGGACAGACCGAGCGACAGCCAATGCGCGCGCATCTGCTCGCAGGTGTAGTGGTTGAGCAAGTCGTCTGCCGGCGGGGGAGGCGTCTGCGAGGACGAGCTGGCCTTTTTGCCCATGTAGAGCAGGTGGTAACAGGCGCTGACGGTGCTCTGCGTGAGGTTCCAACCCAGGGCCTCCCACATGGCGGTCTGCGCGATGCAGTAGAAGTAGATGTTGTCCTGGCCGATGAACTGGTAGATCTGCGCGTCGTCCGAGCACCACCAGTCGCGCCAGTCGAGTGAGCTGTGCTGATAGGTGGGCGCGGGGACCTGCGTGGAATCGGCGGAGGGCTCGCCCATGAGGGCGGCATCCTGGGCGGCGACACCCTCAGTTACGCCGGCGGCCTTGGCATCGCGTGCGAGCACGGTGCGCGTATAGCTGATGGGCGCCCACAGGCTCTCGGGCCAGCACCAGCAGGTGACGTCGTTCACGCCGTCGACTTCGGGCACCGGAACGCCCCAGTCGATGTTGCCGGTGATGCGGAAGGGCACGAGCGCCTTGCCGCTACGGAAGCGCACACCGCCGTTGGCGAGCACCGCGTGGGCGTCGTCGCGCTCCTTCCAGCTGGGGAAGGTGACGGTAAAGCTGCTCTTGTTGCCCTCGGGCTCCAGCACGGTGTGCTCGGGGAGCTGGTCCTCGACGGCGTCGAAGGCCTCGCGGAACTTGTTCTGGATGTAGAGCTGTGCCGGCAGCAGCCACTCTTCCATGGTCCTGGAGACCACGGAGCGAACCTGCGGGTTCTGGGCGAGCTTGGCGGTGTAGGTCTTCATAAAGTCGAGGTAGGCCGGCAGGTCGAAGTAGAGGTTGTCGACCGGGCGCAGCTCGGGCACCTCGCCGGTGAGCTGGCTCTTGGGAGCGATGAGCTCCTCGGGCTCAAACTGGTGACCCAGGTCGCACTCGTCGGCGTAGGCTTTCTCGGACTTGCAGCCCTGAATGGGGCAGCGGCCGATCACCTGACGGCCGTTGAGGAACGTGCCGGCCTTGGCGTCGTAGAACTGCAGCGTGGAGCGCTTGGAGATGGTGCCCTGCTCGTGCAGGCGCTCGATAATCTCGGCGGTAACCTCGTTGTGAATCTGCGCAGCCGGCTCAAGGCCCGAGCCGCCGTAGATATCGCAGCTGATGTTGTAGTTGTTGAGGGTCGCGGCCTGGCGGGAGTGATTGGACTCGACGTACTCGCCGATGGACTTGTCGTAGCCTTCGTTCTCCTTGAGCTTGCGGTAGCTCTCCATGATGGGCGAGCCATAGCAGTCGGTGCCCGAGGTGAAGATGACGTTCTCGCGGCCCAGACGGTCGCGCAGGAAGCGGGCGAAGAAGTCGGCCGGGACAAAGACGCCACCAACGTGGCCAAAGTGAAGGCCCTTGTTGCCGTAGGGCTCGCCGGCGGTAACGATGGCGCGGCGAGGCCAGCTGGGACGGTCGTTCATGGAGTATTTGGATGCCATGGGACTCCTTCGCATATGGTGAGGGCGCGGCCGGGCGCAAGGCCTGACGACGCGGTGGTCAATTCGTGCATATCGTTCGACATTATCGCACATGCGGACGGGTACGTGGCAGGGGCGCTATCCTAAGATGCTATGAATGAGATTTCCAACATACATGCGTTTGAGGACGAGGAATTTCTGCACGCCTGCTTTGTGTGGGGGATGGCCGTGCTTGTGGTGTTTGCCGTGTGCCTGGTGCCGGTGTTTATGCTGCTGGGCGGGCCCGCAGACTTGGATGTGGCGGACGCGGGCGGCTGGACGGCGGTTTTGGGCTGGATAGTCGGCTTGGCTGCGGTTTCGGCGGCGTCATTTGCCGTGCACGAGCTGGTGCACGGTGTGTTATTTAAGCTTCTGGCGCCTGCGGGCGCGAAGGTGACCTTTGGGGCGAATCGCGAGACGGCGATGATCTATGCCTGCGCCGAGGGCGTGGTCTATTCGCGCCGGCGGTACGTGGCAGTTTGCCTGGCGCCGACGGTTGTTGTGACGGCGGCGTTTGCCCTGGGGTTTGCGTTTTCGGGCTATCCGCTGATGTGCTACCTGGCGGCCGGCTTGCATTTGTCGGGCTGTGTGGGCGACTGGTATTACGTGCGGACCATCCTGCGCGACCGCCGCATTGTCGCCTGCGAGGACACGTCCTTTGGCGTCCGCTTTTTCGCAAGGTAGTCTTTTGGGATGATTTTTCTGGGACGGGGATTAAAAAATCATTGTGGGAGAGGAGATGTCCATGAAGCCGTTGCTGCTGCATGCTTGCTGCGCGCCGTGCTCGCTGGAGCCGGTTCGCCTGCTGCGCGAGGAAGGGTTTGAGCCCACGATCTGCTGGACAAACCCCAATATTCAACCGCGTGATGAATGGCGGCGGCGTTTGGACGAGCTGCGCCGGTGGTGTGCCGATGGCGACATCGAGCTTATCGAGGCGGGGGAGGACCGCGAGCGCTGGGAGGCCGGCGTGGCCCCGCTGGGCGCCGATCGACCCCGTCGCTGTCGCGCGTGCTATGCCTTGCGTCTGGCCGAGGCATGCCGTGTGGCTCAGGAGCGTGGGTTTGAGTTTGTGGGCACGACGCTCGCCGTCTCGCCGTATCAGTTGTTCGAAACCTGCAATGACGTGCTTGAGCGCTTGGCGGCGGAACATGGGCTCCACCGTATTACCCCGAGGCGACACGCCGTTCGCGCGAGCTGGGTATGTATCGGCAGAATTACTGCGGCTGCCGATTCTCGGCCGTCGAGGCGGCCATGGACCGCGCCCGCATCCGCGACGAGCGCAAAGCCGCCAAAATGTAGTTCATTTGGGACGTCAGCCTGCTAGGATGTAGAGCGGACTTTAGCTATATAAGGAGAATCCGACGTGTCTATGCGTACCGATGATTTTGACTACAACCTTCCTGAGGAACTGATCGCCCAGGCGCCTGCCGAGCCGCGTGACTCCTGCCGCCTACTGGTGGTGGATCGCAAGGGCTCCCAGGCGGGAACGCCGCTGGAGCACGGCGGTACCGTTGAGCACCGTATCTTCCGCGATATCATCGACTATATCGAGCCAGGCGATGTGCTCGTCATCAACAAGACGCGCGTGATGCCGGCCCGCCTGATCGGTCGCAAAGCCGGCTCGGGTGGCGTGGTCGAGACGCTGCTGCTCAAGCGCCGCGAAGATGTTGACCCGCTGGGTCACGTTTGGGAGTGCCTGGTCAAGCCGGGCAAGCGTCTTAAGCCCGGTGCTCAGATTGAGTATCGTGCCGGTGGCGCCCATGCGCCCGAGGGGGCTCCCGTGGTGCTGACAGCCGAGGTTGTCGACTTTGTCACTGATAGCCGCGGTGGCCGCCTGGTGCGCTTTGAGCCGGCCGGGTGCAATGCCGCCGGCGACCCGCGCACGCTCGACGAGGCCATCCATGCTGCCGGCCACGTGCCGCTGCCGCCCTACATTACCGATTACGAGGGAGATCCCGAGAAGTACCAGACCGTTTACGCCATGAAGGAGGAGCACTCGGCTGCCGCTCCCACGGCGGGCCTACACTTTACCCCCGAGCTCATGGCCGCTATCGAGGCCAAGGGTGCGAAGTTTGCCGCCGTTGAGCTCGAGGTGGGCATCGACACCTTCCGCTTGGTTGAGGAGGACGACCCTACGCAGCACGTCATGCACACCGAGCGCTACCACGTGTCGCAGGAAGTTGTCGACGCCGTGCATAAGGCGAAGGCCGAGGGGCACCGCGTAATCGCCGTCGGCACCACCGCAGTGCGTTCGCTCGAGAGTGCGTTCGATGTGGAGGCGCCGGTGTCCGATCCGGCTGTGACGGCGCGCTATTTTGAGGGCCGCGAGGACGGCGCTGACACGCTCGGCCGCGGTGACATCGTGGTGCGCGAAAACGCGACAACACAGCTCTACCTTATGCCCGGCTCGACCTATCACGTGGTCGACGCGCTGATTACCAACTTCCATGTGCCGCGCTCCACGCTCATGATGCTCGTGAGCGCGCTTGCCTCCCGCGACCAGATCATGGATGCCTACGCCGCTGCTATCGAAGAGCGTTACCGCTTCTTCAGCTTTGGCGACGCCATGCTCATTTGTTAGTTACGCGGTTCTACGAACCGCGTAACTGCTCGACGCTGCAAACGCCCCTAAGCGGCAATCTGACGTTCAATCGTCGGGCATGACCAAAAGGTCAATGCCCTCCTCTTTCACGTCACCTTGCTCGCTTAGGGGCGTTTTCGCTGACTTCGCCTAAACATTGGCGTTGCCGTGGTTGTTGCTGTAGTCATTGGGGACGTTCTTGTTCGACTAGTCGTTTAAGAACGTCCCCAATGACTACCTTGCATCAATCTAATAAGTTGCGGTGAGATAGTTCTTGAATTGGCCTTTTTGATGGCTAAACAGGAACTATCTCACCGCAACTGCCTTGAGTGTTTTTTGGCAGCTAGTTTACTTGCTCGCGAAGAGCCCGATCAGGACGATCACGAGGATTACGGCGATGATGCAGACGATGGCTCCGGTGAATTTGATGCGTGAGTCGCGGGTGCGCTCGCGCACGTCGTCCTCGGCGGCTTCGAGTTGAGCCACTTCACGCTCAGTTTCGGCGTGCTCGGCCTTATCGCGGGCCAGGGAGCCCGCGAGCGATTCGGTAATCTCGGGATGGTCATGCACCTCGGTCGCCTGCTCGATGATCGACTGTGCGTGCGCGACGTCCGCCTGGGCATTGGCAATAGCCTGCTCTTGCTCTCGACGCGCTTTGTCCTCGGCGGCGATCTTCTCGCGCAGTTCGCGGACGGTCGATTCGATAAACGAATCGGGGGTCCAGCTCTGCTCACAGCCGCAGATGTCGACAACAAAGTGTTTCAACAGACGGGATCCTTCGGTCGAGTGGTAGACTTCCGGATGGAATTGGATGCCCCACGTTTGTTCTCCTTCGAACTCGAAGGCAGCGACCGGTACATCCTCCGTGCTGGCGATGATTTTGCAGTTAGCCGGAAGTCGGACGATCGTATCGCCGTGCGACATCCACACTTGTGTCGTGTCCGACAGATCGCGGATCAGCGGATTCTCTTTGTCGACTTTCGACAACATGGCGCGACCATACTCCCTTGTGGCCGATGGTGCGACCTCGCCGCCGAAATTTTGCGACAGATACTGAGCTCCGTAGCAAACACCTAACAGCGGGAGATGTCCTTTGATGGCCGAGAGGTCGATCTGCGGAGCCTTTTCATCGCGAACCGAATAGGGACTTCCCGAGAGGATCACGCCCCGTACCGATTCATCCAACGTGAACTTGTTGAACGGATGGATTTCGCAATAGACATTCAGCTCCCGAACCCGACGGGCGATCAGCTGGGTGTATTGCGATCCGAAATCCAGAATCAATATTTTTTCCTGCATATTTTCAATATGTGAGTGTAGTTTGGTACCTTGTTCTGATTATCCTCGTAATTGGGCTCCCGCCTGTTTCTCGAATGCCTGCAACAGGTTGTGCATGGTCCGGTCGATCAACTGATCGGTGAGCGTCTTTGTCGTATCTTCGAGGGTGAAGCTCAGTGCATACGATTTCTTGCCTTCGGGGAGCTTGTCGCCTTCGTACACGTCGAACAGCGTGACGTTTTTGAGCAGCTTCTTCTCGGTCGCGTAGGCGATGTGTCTCAGTTGTGAGAAGGTCACCGCTTTATCTACCAACAGTGCCAGATCTCGTTTTACCTCCGGGAATTTGGGCAGTTCGCTGACGGTGACCGAGTGGTTGCGGATCAGT
>CAJMRO010000090.1:0-6733 GCA_905215825.1 uncultured bacterium | reverse complement strand
ATGGCGTTGGCGGCGCAGGGCATAATGCCCAGCTCGTCCTGCAGAGCGTTCCAGCACTGAATGGCACCGGCGTTGCAGCCATACTTCTCGACCAAGCGTTTCATGGCGATGGCAAGACCGGCGACCGCGGGGACCTTGTCCTCGGGGATGCAGATCTCAAAGCTGTCGTTGATGTGGGCAAGCATGGCGGCCATGGCCTGCTCGTCGGCCTGGGCGTCGCGCACAGCCTGGACAAGTTCGGTCATGGGGATAGGCGAAAGCTGGATGTTGAACTTCTCGAGCAGCTCGCCCTCGTTGCACATGGTCGACCAGAAGTCGAACGGACGGGCGGCCATCTGCAGGATGCGGGTGTGCTTGAAGGTCTTGACCACGTTGCAAACGGCCAAAAAGTCCCAAACGCCGCGCTCGAACTCGGGGTCGGTCAGGCGGCAGTTGGTCATGTAGGTGAAGGGAACCTGGAAGCGGCGCAGGACCTTGCCGGTGGCGAACAGTCCGCACTGGCTATCGCGCAGGCGTGTGCCGTCGGGCTCGGGGCGCTCGTCGCGCGGACCCCACAGCAGTACGGGTAGACCGAGCTCGCGGGCAAGGCGAGCGCAAACGTACTCGGTGCCAAAGTTGGCGTGGCACAGCATAATGCCATCGACGCCCTCGGCGCGGAATTTCTTGACGATGGGCTCGATATGGCTGTCGTCGAACAGCAGGCCCTCTTCATTGATGTCGTCGATATCCACGATGTCGACGCCGATCTCGCGCAGGCGATCAGCCGTCAGGCCGCGATACTTGATTGCGTCCGGCGCGCTAAAGATACTGCGGCGCGTGGGCACAAAGCCGAGCTTGATCTTGTCCATGTACGTCCTCCCCTAATCACATGTTCAGTAAACAGACGCATGTTTCGTTTTGTTCTGTTTACTAAATGTTTTACTCTACTGTTTAGAAGTTTAACGCGAAATACCCGTAGACGGTAGAGAAATCAGCCTAAACGGTATGTAAACAAACTGAACATACAAGGGCATCAAAAAGAGGGCCCAAAGGACCCTCTCTTAGTAGCGTTATGTATGGCTGCCTTAGCGAGCTTTGCCTCCCTACGGCCCAGCGTTGCCTTTGCCTAGATCTCACGCACGCTTTGGCGCTCGACAAAATAGGTCGACACGGCCGTCTTGCAGGTATAGCTCTTGGGATTGCGGATGTTGCCCACCAGGCGGCGCACCGCGATCTCGCCCACCTCGTGCTTGGGAACGTGCACCGTGGTGAGCGGCGGATTGGAGAAGGCGCCCAAAGACAGATCGTCAAAGCCGATGATTGAGACATCCTCGGGGACACGTATGCCGTGCTCGTTCAGCGCGCGCATGGCGCCTACGGCGAGCACGTCGTTTTCGGCAAAGAAAGCCGTCGGCAGGTCGTCGCGCGAGACGCTGTCGAGCCATGCGCCCATGTCGCGATAAGCACCTTCGAGCGTGGTGCCCAGTGTGACGCGCCATGTCGGGTTGGCCTCAAGGTCCGCATCCTCAAGCGCTTGGCGATAGCCGCGCTCGCGATCCTTAAAGTTGCGGATGCGAAGGTCGCCTGCCAGATAGCCGATTTGCTTGTGACCCTTCTCGATAAGGTAGTCCACGGCGCGCAGCACCGAGTCGGTGTTGGCAATGACTACGGCATCGAAGTACTGACGATCGCTCCAGCCATCGAGCACGATCAAGTGGGCGGCAGCGTTGGCGAACAAGGCATAGTCTTCCTCACCCAGCTCGGTACCCATCAGCACGATAGCGGCGGATGGATCGGCGATCAGGCCCTCGACCTGCGGACGCACGGCGTCCAAGTCGCTAAAGTCGAGCGAGACAAAGCTCGTGCTCATACCGTGACGGCGCGCCTGGCGCTCCACGCCCTCAATGACCGCAGGATGGAAGGTGCTCTCGTCCAGAATGGCGCCCGTCTTGCGCGCAAGCACGAACTGAATGCTCTCGAGCTGCGTCGACTGCTGATAGCCCAGCGACTGTGCGCACTCCAGGATGACCTTGGCGGTCTCCTCACTCACGCTGCGCTTGCGGTTGAGCGCGTTGGACACGGTCGCAGGCGAAAAACCGGTGATGCGGCTGATCTCGCGAACACTTGCTTTGGCCATTGTTCCCCCTAGCAACGGCCGTGGCGGAGCATCGCAACTCGATAGCTCGGCAAATAAACGACCGCAAATTCAATCTAAACAGAGTAGTAAATGTTTATTAGCTAGTTTAGCCTGTTGTCAAGCGAAGTGGCACGACTATTCCCCCAACGGGCGCATTTGTCCATCTTAACGTTATTACGCAAGGTCTTCGCCATTGCTTGCTATTACGCGTCGGTACCATTCGAAGCTTTTCTTTTTTCGTCTCTCAAACGAGCCCGCACCGCTATCGTCTCGATCGACATAGATAAACCCGTAGCGCTTACGCATCTGTCCTGTGGCGACCGAAACCAAATCGATCGGGCCCCAACAGGTATATCCCATGAGTTCCACCCCGTCGAGCTCGACGGTCTCCCTCATCGCCTCGATGTGGGCCCGCAGGTATTCAACTCGATAGTCGTCTTCTATTTCACCCGAATCTTCCGGCACATCAGGAGCACCCAAACCGTTTTCGACGATGAACAGCGGCTTTTGATAGCGATCCCAGATTTCATTCATGGTGACGCGCAGCCCTTTGGGGTCGATAAACCTCCCCCAAGGCTCCTGTTTTAGATACGGATTAGGCGCCGAGCGAAGAAGGTTCGAATCGAACTGACCTTCCGCATGCGCTTTTGCGACGCGCGTCGAGTAATACGAAAACGAGACGAAATCGACCAGGTTTGCAGCCAGTACTTCGCGGTCATCATCCCGATAGGGCACCTCAAAACCATGGCGGGCGTATTCCTTGAGAACATAGCTCGGGTACGCACCGCGCACCTGGACGTCGGTAAACATGTAATGGCTGCGATTCTCAGCCTGCGCAGCCAGCACATCGTCCGGATCACATGTAGCCGGATAGAAGACACCTGCGTTGAGCATGCAACCGATCTTCGCCCCAGGGCACAGTTCATGACACGCCCCGACCGCACGGGCGCTCGCAACCAATACATGGTGCACGGCCGTGTGAACCGTTGCATAGCGATTCTCCCCTTGCTCGAAGATGATCCCCGCCGCCATAAAGCACGCCTGCGTCATGATGTTGATCTCGTTAAAGGTCAGCCAATAATTGACCAATCCCCGATAGCGCTCGAACACGGTACGCGAATATCGCTCGAACAGGTCGACCAACCTGCGATCGCGCCATCCGCCATACGCATCGACGAGATGCATGGGGACATCATAGTGGTTGAGCGTCACCAAAGGCTCAATGTCATGCGCGCGACACGTCCTAAAAACATCCTCGTAAAAGGCAAGGCCTTCTTCATTGGGCTCGGCTTCGTCTCCTTTGGGAAAAATGCGGCTCCAGGCGATTGATAAGCGCAGGCATTTAAAACCCATCTGGGCAAACAGTTCAATATCCTGCTTGTACCTATGGTAAAAATCAATGCCCTTGCGAGCGGGATAGAAGCTGTCGGGTGCCAACGCACGCGGATCAAGGTCTCCCCGCATGACGTCCATGCGTTGATCGCCAAACGGCAGCATGTCGGAATTGGCTAAACCGCGACCGCCTTCGTTCCATCCTCCCTCGCACTGGTTTGCAGCCAGAGCCCCGCCCCATAAAAAATCTTCTCTAAACATTATGGTGTCGTCCTTTCTATCAAATTCCCGGCCCACACTGTCGAACGCAACGGACTCGGCAAGTGCCGCGCAACAGCACAGTACCGTTGCGCGGCCAAGGGGTCGGACCGCGCAACGGCTGGGGAGCATATTTGTGTAGTAGCCTCTTATGCCTCGACGGATTCAACGGCCTCAGAATCGCCGCTCTTGGACTTCAACGGCATCTTCTCCTGTCCTTCAAATCCAAAAATCATCGCCAACGCAAACGTCACGGCACCGCCAGCAAGACACCCGATGGTGCCAGGGATGATATCCTGAGCAAACATGAGCACGTTCATCCATGGGAAACCAACGCCAGTGAAGATATAGACGTTGGCATGAAGAAGGCTTGCCAGCAGACCACCGACAGCACCACCAATCATGTTCCAGGCAAGAGCCTTCTTGTCGCGAAACAGGATGCCGTAGATGATGGGCTCACTCACGCGACCGAAGGCATAGGTGATGAACAAGTTCCAGCCCGTGGCTCGACTCTCCTTGCCCTTAGCGCGCAGGCCATAGGCGAGCGCGATGGCAAGCGTGGTGTAGGCTACAACCGCGGTGGCGGGGTATAAGATGGCGTCGTAACCGTTCTGGAGCGCGGCGGGCAATATGGCGGTATAGATCGGCACGTGCATGCCGGTGGCGATGATCAGATTCCAGAATGCGCCGATAACCGCGGTCGCAGCGGGACCGGCAACAGAGGCGAGCCAAATGATGAAATCGGCCACAAGGCCCATGACAAATTGGACGGCAGGACCGCAGAGGCACAGCGCGACCGGCAACATCACGAGCACCGTACCCACGGGTACGATCAGAATGCGCAACATATCAGGCGAGATCTTCTTAAAGAAGCGCTCAACATAGGACTGGGCCCAGGTGATCAAGATGACCGGAAGAACAGCCTGGGTGTAGTTGACGAGCTGCATGGGGATGCCGAAGACGCTGAAAGGCTTTCCGTCCTCAACAATAGCGAGCATGTCGGGATAAATCATCACAACAGCGATGAGCAGTGCCAGCACAGGACTCGTTTTGAACTTCTTAGCCGAGCTATAGGCGGCAAACACCGGGAAGTAGTAATACGCCGCATCGCCCACCAGGGAAAGGATCCGATACAGGTCGCTCGTTTCGGACATAAAACCGGCGCCTTCGGGCCCAAACAGAATAACGAGCATCTTGAAGATACCGGCGACACAAAAGATCGGAAGGATCGGGGTGATAGCGCCGCTCACGGCATCGAGCAGCTGATTGAAGAGGTGCTTGGGCGCCAAGCGCTCCTTCCAGCTAAGCTGAGGGCCATCGAGTTCCTCGTCAATCGATACCGTGACCTCGAATCCGCCCTGCTTACAAACCTCGTCGTAGACCTTGTCGACCGTGGGCCCGACCACCAGCTGCACCTGCCCTCCGGCGTGCACGACGCTGATGATAGACGAGATGTCCTCAAGCTTCTCATCATTCGAGAGGCTTTCATCCTTGAGGTTGAAGCGCAGGCGCGTCATGCAATGCGTAACCGAAGCCACGTTTTCCGCCCCGCCCACAGTGGAGAGAATCTGCTCTGCCACCTTTTTGTAATTTGCCATCATTGGCTCCTTTGCACAATCTTGGCTTACTGTTCGAATCGGCAAAGGTCATGCCCCGAATGGCTACGGGTTACAATCCTTTTTTGGAGATGATCCGGTTGAGATGGATCATCAGATAGAGTTCCTCCTCCTCGGAGAGCGTGGCGTCCCACGTTTCACGACAATAGGAACCGATATGCTTCACGCACTCTGCCAACTGCGGAAACTCCTCACGAAAGTTCTTGTACATCTGCATGTTGGCGCTGTTCAGCGACTCGCCGGCTTGAATGCGCTTGAACAGGTACCGCAGATGCGTGGCATAGCGAGTGAAATCGTAGGAATCGCGGTCAACGATGATGCGAAAATCACTCTCGACGATCTCAGTGACATCTTCTAGCATATCGTCAAACTGCTTGGTGGGTTTGCTCGCGGTCTCGATGGCCTGAACAACCCGCGCATTGACGAGATTCATCGCAATACTGGCAATCTCATCCTTGGGAAGCCGCTCTCCGAGCTCCTTCTCGAGTCGCATGACGATAAACTGGGCAGCCTTGTATTCCTTCGGATACGTCTCCCGCACTTCATAGGCAAGAGGCATCGCGATGCGGACCCCCTTTTGGGCTCGCGCAACGGCAAACGACAGGTGATCAGCCATGAACAGCGTCGCATTGGTCGAGAGGTCGTAGGGCAGTTCGTTGGCAACGATGTCCATAACTTTCGCCGCAAACATCACGATATCCGAGGGAAGATCCCTCATGACATCTTGTCCTTTAGGATCAATGTCGTAAAACGTATGCTCGATTTTAGAAAGAGGGAGCTCTCGAGGAAAATCTCCGCCGAAACCGACGCCCCTGCCCATGGCGATGACATCTCGCCCCTGTCCGTCACGGCAAAGAACCGCGTTGTTGTTAAGCTTTTTAATTGCAAGCATGGTGAACCTCCTTTCAAGAACACTCACAGAAAAAGGCATGATAGCCAATAGCAGTGCTATTGCGGTCATGCCTTACGTAACAATCCGTGTTGTATTGCTCTTGGGCATGCCTCCACACAGGAGTAACAATCCAAGATGCAGAATGCATTATAGCGCTCTCCCCGCCCCGGGGACCATCGGGCTGGCGAACGGTAGATGTCGGCCCGCCAGCGGCCACATCGAGCAGATGGGCGTGCTTCGATCCCGAGCCTAGCCTAGGATGCGGGCCATGCGCGCCTTGAACTCGGACAGAAAGCGCGGGGCGTCCACGGTGAGTGCCACAAGCGCGCTCTTGTCGGGGTCGGACAGGCGATGCTCGTCGCAGATAGTGCGGCCGCGATACTCGCCGAGCAGGTCGACGCGCAAGTTGCAACCAAGTGCGCCCACGAGCGTGGGATCAATCGCCACGGCAACGGCAAGCGGATCGTGCAGCGCGCAGCCGCCCAGGGAAGGGGCGTTCATCTCGTACGAGCCAATGCA
>CAJMRO010000089.1:0-6965 GCA_905215825.1 uncultured bacterium | reverse complement strand
CCGGCTACCACCCGTTTTTGCTGGACATATGTTGCGTAAACGCCCCGACTATCACCCTTTGCGAACTCAGATTTCGGAAGTATGCGGCAAAATCTGAATAGACCGAGCACACCGAATATGTCCAAGCCCTGTACCTGCGGTTTTATTGGCGGAAAATCGGGGTGTGCTCAAGGGCTCCGGAATTTGCCGCATACTTCCGCAAACGACGTCTCGGTGGCACAAAAAATCGCCCACGGAACCCTGAGATAATGAACAGATGTAGCCGTTCGCCGCAAATTACCGTCCGTTTATAGAACCCACCCCCAGTGTGCAGCCCTCTTACGGTTGAATAAATACACATCTATGGAATTACGTAAGAGAGGACTGTTCCTATGAGCTACAAGACCGTTTGCGTTGCCGGCGGCGGCGTGCTGGGAAGCCAGATTGCCTTTCAGGCTGCCTACTGCGGCTTCGATGTAACGATTTGGCTGCGCAGCGAGGGCAGCATCGGCCGCACCCAGCCCAAGATCGATCATGTGCGTGAGGAGTACATCGCTGCTATCGAGGGCATGGCGGACGGCACGGGCGAGTGGTGCGCCGGTATCGCCGATAGCGGCCAGCCCTTCGACAAGGAGGCGGCACTCGCTGCCGTCGAGCGTGCCTACTCCACGCTCAAGCTGGAGCTCGATCTTGCCAAGGCAGTGGCCGACGCCGACCTGGTCATCGAGTCTATGGCCGAGGACACCCAGGCAAAAATCGACTTCTACAAGAAGCTTGCCCCGGTTCTCCCGCAAAAGACCGTCGTCGTGACCAACTCCTCCACGCTGCTGCCGAGTACCTTTGCCAAGTACACCGGCCGCCCCGAGAAGTACCTGTCGCTGCACTTTGCCAATTCCATCTGGAAGAACAACATGACCGAGGTCATGGCTCAGGACCAGACCGACAAGCGCTATTTCGATGAGCTCGTCGACTTTGCTAACGATATCCGTATGCTTGCCCTGCCCGTCAACAAGGAAAAGAACGGCTATCTGCTCAACTCCATGTTGGTGCCGTGGTTGCTTTCGGGCCTTGACCTGTACGTCTCGGGCGTGAGCGACCCCAAAAGCATCGACCTTGCATGGACGCGTGGCACCGGCGCCCCCAAGGGTCCGTTCCGCGTATTCGACACGGTTGGTATCCAGACGGCCTACAACATCGTTATGCAGTATCAGAAGGTCCCGGGCCTGGTGAGCCCGCTGCTCAAGAAGATGATGATGCCCTACAACTTTAAGGCTATGGCGTCCGTCCTCAAGAAAATGCTCGACGAAGGTAAGCTGGGCGAAAGCTCGGGCGAGGGCTTCTTCAAGTACTAACAATGATCCCTCGGGGACGGAGGAAAACGGATCATTTTTTGTCGCCAGCAGTGAGAAGATGGACCCAGAAATAGAAAGGAGTGGCAATGGGCCGGCTCGGGCTTTGAGGACAAGTTACTGCAGGCCCAGAGCGATTTTTCGCTCAATGCGGGCCAGCACAGCGTGACGTATCTGCCAAACGACGAGACGGCAACAACCGGTCGCTATCAGGTACTGCTGTACGACAACAACTTTGGTGCGGCCGAAAGCTATCCCAAGTTCGACTGGGGCCAGCTGGGCGTCGCGGTGGTGACCGACTACAGCAAGGGAACGCATTCGTTTGGGCGCATCTTTACGGTGGACGAGGCCGCGCGCACCTACGAGCTTGTGGACCAGATGCAGTGCTGTTCTCGGGCTACGTACGCAGCGCACAGCGCGTCGGCAATTCGAACAGCATGCTCGTGGCATCGGGCCAGGCCAAGACCTGTACCGAGTACGATCGCTATGGACTGCCCATTGCCACCTACGAGATGGAAGCCGAGAAGTACATCTACCGCGTGTACAAGTACGAGTTGTAGCGCTGCGCTTGGTTGTGCCTGCGCCCCGTGGTTGTGCGCGCTCGCGCGGGGCCACCTCGCGTCCCGCATCACTTCACGTCAAACTCCACGCGATCGAGTTCAGGCACGTTGAGGTCGATGAGTTTGCGGGCGACGTGGCGGTCGTGCGCCCCGAGCGCCTCGCTTGTCGTCACGTGGGCGACAACCTCGCGCTCGACGATGCCCTCTTCCTCGCCCTCGGTAGCCGAGGTCTCGACGGCGACGGTGTAATCGTTAAAGCCCGGCAGCACCGCCGCAAGCTCGCGCGTGGTTTCGGTGACGCCGTAGCCGTCCTGCACGCCGGCCTGCGCCGAGCCAATGGAACCCGCGGTCATAACGATGCAGGGGATGGCAAAGACTACCGTGCCCACAATAATGCGGCGGCGCACCTTGCGTGACAGCTCGTCGACCTCGGCGTTTTCTTCAGCAGTCACAATACCGTCGCCGTTAAGGTCGCGCTTGAGCGGCACGCGCAAAAGAAGCAGCACGGCTTCGGCAGCCAGTGCGATAAAGACCACGTTGATGCCAAACTCATAAAGCGCCGAGAGAAACAGTGACCCGCTTGCGATGGCGATGCCGTAGCCCGCCGCGCACAGGGGCGGCATGAGCGCGGTTGCCACGGCCACGCCGGCGATGAGCGTGGCGGGTTCCTGGTCGCGCGAGTTGCCCAGGCCACCCGCAAAGCCGCCCGCGAGCGCGACGGCAAGGTCCCACACGGTGGGCGTCGAGTTGTCGATAATGGCGGGCCGGGGGGGGGCCGGGGGTGGTGGTGCTGAGGGGCGAGAGCTTAAAGTACAACGTGGATGTGACCAGGCAAAAGGCCATTTGCAGCGCAAGACTGGCGACGGCTTCGACGGTAATCTCGCGGTCGAGCGTGGCGATGCCATATGCCATGGCAAGGACCGATCCCATAAGCGGGCAGATGAGCATGGCGCCCACGATGGCGATGTCCGAGTCGATATCGAGGCCGATGCTTGCGATGAGCATGGCGATGATGAGGATGCACAGGTGAGAGCCGGTCAGGCGTGCCCCGTTTACAAAACGCTTGCGGATCACGTGATAGGGCGCGCGTCCCTCGCGAATGTTGAACGCGCGCTTTAAAAAGCGACCAGCCTGCTCGGCAGCCTCACTATGGGCAGGGCGGATGCCGTGGCGCCGGTGATGGCGTTCACGCAGTCGCTTGATCTGTTGTTTATCGAGTTCCATGTCCACCTCGTTCCAGGGCGGTCCGCGCAACGCGCCCGTTGTTCTAACTCTACACCGTGACAGGCGGGGTGTCTGTTGGATGCGGAATCCGATAGGGCGGATGACGCGGGAGCAAATGCAAATCACAGGCTCAATTCCATCCCGCAAGAATATGATGTGCCAGCTCCTACATATGTGACGAAATTGTGAAGCACGAGAGCGCGAATTTCAAAAAATCCGCTGGTGACCAATGTTGCGCAACAGAATTCAAAAATCGACAGCTACTGTTTAATACGTATGGATACATCCGTGTCAAAGGGAGAAAGCCATGGCAAACTACAGTCCACAACACTTTGAGCCTCGGGCCAAGGCCGTCAACGTCAAGGGCGTTGCCAACCGCGCCGTCGCAACCGTTTTGACGGCGGGCCTCATCGCTCAGCCGCTCATGTCGCCGCTGGCGGCAATCGCCGCACCGTCAACCGATAACGGCGATTCTGTTCAGGGGGGGGGTAGTTCTGTAGAGAATACCGTTGCCGCCGGTAACCAAGCGGTCGTAAAGACGGCTGCCCAGCTGGCCGAGGAGTCGGCAAAGCAGCTCAAGGACGCTCAGGCCGCCTACGATGCCGCCCAGAAGAAGGCCGACGCGGCGGGCCAGTCTCAAAAGCAGGCGCAGCAGCAAAAGAATCAGGCCTCGCAGGCTGTGAGCGACAACGAAATCGAGCAGAACGCAGCAGAAGTCGCCGCGCTCCAGGAGAAGATTGACGAGCTCAAAGCCGCCGTCGAAAAGACCGAGCAGCAGCAGAAGAAGCTGGGCGACCTGAACGAGCAGCTCGATCAAGCCAACAAGAGTGTCGAGGATAAGACCCAGGCGCTCAAGGACGCCAAGGCAAAGCAGGACGAGGCCAAGAAGGCCCTCGATGATGCCCAGGCCAAGCTCGAGGCCATGGGTATGGACGAGTACGAGGCCGCCAAGAAGGCCGTCGAGGACGCGCAGGCAAAGCTCGATGACGCCAATAAGGCCGTTGCTACTGCACAGGCCAATCTGGACCAGGCCAAGGCTGCCGAGGCTAGCGCCCAGCAGGAAAAGAAGGACACTGAGGCCGCTCTGACGACTGCCCAGGCCAAGAAGCAGGAGACTGCCGCTGCGCTCGCAGCCGCAACCACCGCGCGCGATAACGCCCAGCAGAAGTTCAACCAGGCGCAGGCCGCGCTCGATGCTGCCGTCTCGGGTACGGGTGTCGACCTGAGTGCGCTTGAGGCCGCCAAGATCGCTGCTGCTGGTGAGCTCAAGACCGCGCAGGCGGAGCTCAATGCCGCGACGGATGCCGACGCCACCGCACAGACAAATCTGCAGGCCGCCCAGGCTGCCGTCGCTGCCGCGCAGGAGAAGGCCAACGCCGCCAACGCTGCTGTGGCATCTGCCCAGTCTGCATACGATGCGGCAAACAAGGAGTACAAGGACGCGGCCAGTAAGCGTGACGCCGCGAAGACGGCATACGAGCAGGCCCAGCAGACCGAGGCCGACAAGAAGGCTGAGTACGACCGACTCGTCGAGATTCGTCAGCAGAAGAGCAACGAGTTCGATCAGGCTCGTGCTGAAGTAACCGACGCGCACAATGCATACGACGCCGCAAACGCCGAGGTCGAGAAGCTTAACCAGCAGATTGCAGACCTAAAGTCCAACATGACCGTTGACCAGGAAGTCATCAGTCAGGGTATGTTCGGCTTCATGAACTACATCATCGGCGGCAGCCAGTTCACAGCCACGCAGAAAAAGAACGCCCAGGACGCCGTATCGATGCTGACCGGCGCCGCTGACAAGGCCGAATGGTATGACAAGTACGTCGATCAGGACATGTCCCGCGACACCAACCCGCTCTCCTTGGAGCAGATGCGCAACGCCCTGACATATCTCGACACCCAGAACAACCTCCGCAAGGCGAACGGCCAGTCGGCGCTCAGCGTCAGCCTCCGCATGACTGTGGCGGCAGCCCTTAATACATCATATTCATCGAACATCTGGGGACACTCGAACTGCTATTTCGACAACGGGGAGAATCTTGCCGGCGGAGGCGGCGCATATACCGGCGGCGAGACCGAGGATACACTCGGTTGGCCCTACACCGGCCTCTACACACAGGAGAAGGAGGCATTCGATAAGTACGTCGCGCAGTATGGCGACGAACTCGGCAGCCACCGATATGATTCCTATTACATCTACCAGAACTACAACAGCATCTATCACGAGTGCGGGCACTATCTCAACATCATCGATTCAGCCACGGAAGCCATCGGTATCGCGACCGGTAGCGGTAAGAACACCGATTCCGAGGTAACCATCTTCGATTACAGCGCTGATAGCACTCAGGCTGATTTCACTGTCCCCGAGTTCAAGAAGCTCCTCAACGACTACATCGATTCCGCCTACAATGCAGGCGGCACGCAGGAGCAGAAGGAGCAGCTGAAGCAGCTTCAGAGCAAGCTGGCAGATGCGCAGAAGAACTTCGGGACTGCTGGAACGGCTTATTCTAACGCATTGGATAAGCAAGAAAGCGCGCGCGACGCCTATACCGCGGCCGACACGAACGTGAACACCGCCAAGGGTGAGTACGAGAAGGCCAAGTCCGGCACCGCCGCCGCTAAGACGGCATACGACGCAGCGAAGGATGCGCTCGGCGGAATCGACATCGAGTCCCTCAAGCAGAACCTCGATGCCGCCAAGGCCGAGGCCGCTACTGCCCAGGCGGCTCTCGATAAGGCAAACGCCACGCTTGCTGACAGCAAGACGAAGGCAGCCGAGGCCGCTGCTCACAAGGCGAAGGCTCGCAGCGCCCGCGACGCCGCCAAGGCAAAGTCCGATCAGGCCAACGAGGCGTATGACAACGCTACCGCTTCGGTCAAGGACCTTGCCGCCAAGTGCGATGCCGCCAAGACGGATCTTGCGAACAAGCAGGGCACGCTTAACGATGCCAAGAAGGCCGACGATGCCGCCCAGGCTGGTGTAGACAAGGCCCAGGCCGCAGATGTCCAGGCCGCGACTGCTCTTTTGGACGCCAAGCAGGCGGTTGCCGCCAAGGCGCAGGCTGTGTCCGATGCGCAGGCCAAGGCCAAGGCTGCTGAGGGTGAGCTGGCTACCGCGAACAAGGCCTTCGAGCGCTTTGCCGGCGCCCAGAAGGCGGTCGACGACGCCAAGGCCGCCTATGACGCTGCCGTGGCCAGTGTCGCCGATGCCCAGAAGCAGCTCGAGGCCGCCAACGAAGCCGTCGTCGATGCGAACCTCGATATCTTCAAGGCCAAGGCAGAGCTTGCCAACGACGAGGCACTCAAGGCCGATCTTGAGGCTGTCGATCACAAGGCATCCCTTGCCGCGGGCACGACGGGCAACGAGAAGCTGGTCAAGCTGAACGCTGCCTACGCTCGCTATAAGGCTGCCGTCGATGCCGCCGCTGGTCTCAAGGCTGCCCTGAGCGATGCCGATGCCAAGCTGTCCGACGCCAACGACGCCTATGCCGCCGCGCTTGCCGAGCTTGACGATGCCAAGGATGCCCTGGCTGCCGCGCAGGCCGAGTACGACAAGTATCATCCCAAGGCCGAGCCGCAGGCCAAGCCTCAGGTTGCGCAGGCTGCTGCAAAGGCTCCTGTCGCCAAGAAGAAGGCTGCGAACGCTGCGCTCGCCCAGACTGGCGACAATTCCGCTCTTGCGGGCGAGGTGTTCGTCATCGGCGGTATCACCCTCGTGGCCGCTGGTGTGACGCTGAGCGATCGTCGTCGCAAGCAGATGTAGCGTTTCGAGCGTAGATTCTGCAACGAACTTCAATTCATAGCGGGACCGTCTCGTTAGCCAAACGATAAGGCCGGCGCGCTGTCATACGCA
>CAJMRO010000088.1:0-6985 GCA_905215825.1 uncultured bacterium | reverse complement strand
ATGTCACCGTCCTCGATAAAGTCGATGATGGTCTCAATCGACATGGGCGTATCGGCGTTATCTGCCGCCCGCTCGGCCACGACGCGCTCGGCGCAGGCGGCACACTCCCCCGCCGACTTGCCGCACACCGGAATACCGTCGAGGGTATGGCACGTGACATTGGTGTGGTGGTCGGTAATCTCGACGACCGCGGTATGGCCCCCGGCCGTCGCAGTCACCTTGATGTAGAGGTTGGGCACACCCTCGACAAGCGACACATCGCAGTAGCCGGCGTCGGCGAGGAGCTCGGTCACGCGAGCACGGTCTTCATCGTCAACGCTCTCGAGCACCTCGAGAGCACTCTTAGCGTCGCCGCCCACGGCACCCAGCACGGCCGCGGCTTCAATACCGTGCATACCGCCCGAGTTGGGCACGGTCACGCTCTTGACGTTCTTGATGATGTTGCCCGAGCAGGCGACATCCATATGATCGGGTTCGCAACCGAGCGTCTGGCTCGCCAGCGCTGCTGCATAGGCAACGGCAATGGGCTCGGTACAGCCGAGTGCGCAGACAAGCTCGCGGTTCAAAACATCGCAAAACGCGGCATCACGGATGGAATCGGTAGGCATAGGTATCTCCTGCTTGCATAACGGGCTGGGCTCTCAAGAATGGTTAGTTCCTTTATTTGATAACAATGCATCAAAAACCGCAACCATGGTTCCGGCGGACGGCGCTCAAGCACAAACTGACAGCATTCATTCATGAGAAGCCGGTCTTGTTGCATGCTAAAGCGTTTGACCAAAAAACGCCCGAGCGTTTACGCAAAAGTCGCGCTATCATGCAGTCGAACGCGGTAAACACCTTTAGCATTTGCGCCGCACAGACCAGAGAGGAACCATCCATGAAGATCGGTATCGGTAACGACCACGCCGCCGTCGAGCTCAAGAACATCATTTCCGAGCACCTGAAGGAGCGCGGCTGCGAGGTCGTGAACTTTGGCACCGACACCTCCGAGAGCTTTGACTACCCCATCGCCGGCTACAAGGTGGGTAAGGCCGTTGCCAACGGCGACGTCGACCTGGGCATCCTCATCTGTGGCACCGGTGTCGGGATTAGCCTGGCTGCCAACAAGGTCGAGGGCGTACGCGCCGTCGTGTGCTCCGAGCCCTTCAGCGCCAAGCTCTCCCGCATGCACAACAATACCAACGTGCTCGCTTTTGGCGCCCGCGTCGTGGGCTCCGAGCTCGCCAAGATGATCGTCGACGAGTGGCTCGACGCCGAGTTTGAGGGTGGTCGTCACGAGCGTCGCGTTAACCTCCTCAACGAGATCGATCACACGCGCGGCCTTAAGATCGTCGACGAAGCCTAAACTATTCAGTGCCACAAGCTAACAGCAGGGGCCCGCTCGGAACACATGACCGAGCGGGCCCCTGCATAGATTTTGGAATAAAAGGGCGCCGCGGATGGAGTTCCGCGGCGCCCAAGCCACACGCTAACAGCTTTAAGGAGTCAAAGCTGGTTTAGCCAAAGAAGCGCTTGATCTCAATCTCGGCGTTCTCCAGGCAGTCGGAGCCGTGGATCACGTTGGCGTTGACATCGACGGCAAAGTCGCCGCGGATGGTACCAGGAGCAGCCTCAAGCGGGTTGGTAGCGCCCATGAGGGTGCGCATCTTAGCAACAGCGGAGAGACCGGAAACGACCATCTTGACGACCGGACCGCTCGTCATAAAGTCGCAGAGACCGCCAAAGAAGGGCTTGTCGGCCAGATGGGCGTAGTGCTCCTCGACGGTAGCGCGCTCGAGCGTGGTCATCTCCATGCGCTCGATGACAAGGCCGCTGCGCTCAATGCGAGCAACGATCTCGCCGATCTTGCGGTCGCGCACGGCGTCGGGCTTAATCATGATGAAGGTCTTCTCGATAGCCATAAAAGTAGCCTTTCAAGTAGGTTCGCGCGTGCCCAAGTCCCATTCCGGCACCCGCCTGGACTGCATCGTAACAGAGTTTTAGCTGCAGTTAAACAAAAAAGCTGTTTATTGAAACGTTGCAATTTATTAAAGCGCTCCATATGTGTCACTTCTGTTTCGAAGCCCGATTAGAGTACCATCCGACCGCCCATCAACCGCATCGAACAGAGCAGGCGGTCGGTTGCCGCCCGCGAACGTAACCCCCTCACAACCTGCCCAAAGGTCCTACAGAAGTTCTCGACAAGCCCCTCCCCCATAGCAACAAAATACGGGCGCCCACATCAGCAGGCGCCCGTAAAGTGAAAACGATTTATCAATAAATGGCCAAAACGGCTTCAGCCAAATCCCTACTTTACCCCGTGGCCCATCTCGACGACCTTGGTCAGCGATCCAAACACACCCTCGTCAGCCACGAGCTGTGCCTCGGCGCGATCAAGCTGCACGGCAACGGCGGCAGGGGCGGTGCCGCCCTCGGTCGTGCGCGCGGCGACAATCGACGGGATGTCGAGCGCCTCGGTAATGTCGCGCTCAAAGAGCGGGCTTGCCTCCTGGAACACCTCAAACGGCAGGGCCTCAAGATTGCAGCCGCGCTTCTCACACATCAGAACCAGATGCCCCACCACGGCATGAGCCTCGCGGAACGGCAGACCACGCTTAGCCAGGTAATCGGCAACATCGGTGGCGGCAAGGTGACCCACGCCGCACTCGCGCGCCATGGCATCCTCGTTGACGGCCCAAGTCGAAATCATACCGGCCATAACCGACAGGCACTGCATGAGTGTATGGGCGGTATCGAGCGCGCCCTCCTTGTCCTCCTGCAAATCCTTGTTATAAGCAAGCGGCAGGCCCTTCATGGTCACGAGCAGCTGCACCAGGTTGCCATACACACGGCCGCTCTTGCCGCGAATAAGCTCGGCAAAGTCGGGATTCTTCTTCTGCGGCATGATAGACGAGCCGGTGGAGTAGGAGTCTGAAAGCGTGATAAAGCCAAATTCGGAGCTCGACCACAGCACGATCTCCTCGGAAAGACGCGACAGGTGCATGGCCATGACGGATCCGGCGTAATGCAGATCGAGCAGGAAATCACGGTCGGAAACCGCATCGAGCGAGTTGGGGATCACGCCCGCAAAGCCAAGTTCGGCAGCCGTCATCTGGCGATCGAGCGGATAGCTCGTACCGGCAAGCGCGGCAGCACCAAGCGGGCAGTTGTCGGCGGCATCAAAGGCGGCCTTCAGGCGCGTAAAGTCGCGCGCGAACATCCAGAAATACGCCAGCAGATGATGCGAGAGCAGCACGGGCTGAGCGTGCTGCATATGCGTGTAGCCCGGCAGAATCACCTTGTCGTACTTCTTGGCCGCATCCACCAGCACATGGCGCAGCTCAAGATTGGCCTCCATGAGCTCCTTGGCCAGCGCCTTGACGCCCAGGCGCGTATCGGTCGCCACCTGGTCGTTGCGCGAACGCCCAGTATGCAAGCGCTTGCCAGCCTCGCCGATGCGACGCGTCAGCTCGCTCTCGATGGACATATGAATGTCCTCATCGTTGATGTCGAAGGTAAAGTTGCCGGCATCGATATCCTGTTCGATTCCGGTCAGGCCCTTGGCAATCGCCTGCTCGTCCTCGGCACTGATGATGCCCTGGGCGGCCAACATCTTGGCATGCGCCTTAGAGCCGGCGATATCCTGCTTATAGAGATGTTTGTCGACCGGCAGCGACGCGCCAAACTCCTGCGTGACCTCGGCCACGCCCGCCTCAAAACGACCGCCCCAAAGAGCCATGGAACCGTCTCCTTTCTCCAAATACCAAAACAAGCGTCCAAAGCAATGTGCCCTGTCGCTAAAGCGATTTATCAACCGCTAGTTTTACACACTCCCTGCCGCGCGCGGGGCCATGTGGCTAATTTGCAAAGAAGTGACGCACCATGCACTTGGCGCCCAACGTCTCCCTCCGGATGTTGCCCTGCGAACCATCGATCCAGGCCTTCAGGCTCATAGGGACGTCCTCGACCCTTGCAGCATCGAACTCGGGCGCGAGGGCAAGTAAAGCATGCGCGATAGCATTGAACATAATGGATACTCCTCATATATATAGGCGCAGAGCCGCCAAATTGATAGAAGGAGCCCCGCCGGACAACCCCGGCGGGGCTCGGACTCAGCCGCAGACGCGGCATCATATATGCGGGCGGAACGTAGGGGCCACCGATGTTAAGAAGTGTCAGCAAGCATAACGAAAGGTAGGGACCCCGTGCGCCCGTTATGTATCACGCGGATGGGCCGCGCGGATACCAAGGGAAGGAGGCGCTAGGCCTGGGCGGCAGCAGAGCTGGGGCCCTGGACCTTTGCCCACGTCTTGAGCGACAGCGTATCGATCTCGATAAAGCCGGCACTGGCCTTCTCGTCAAACGTGGTGTCGCGGTCGTAGGTAGCCAGGCCGTAGTCGTAGAGGCTGAAGGGGCTCTTGCGGCCGACGACATGGCAGTTGCCCTTAAAGAACTTCAGACGGACGGTGCCGGTCACGAACTTCTGGGTATCGGCCATAAAGGCATCGAGCGCGTTTTTGAGCGGGCTGTACCACTGGCCGTTGTACACGGCGGTGGCCCAATCCTGCTCGAGCTTGATCTTGGTCTTGAGCAGGTCGCCCTCGACGCAGATGTCCTCGAGCGCCTTGTGGGCGGTGATGAGCGTCAGGGCTCCGGGAACCTCGTAGCACTCGCGGCTCTTAAGGCCCACCAGGCGATCCTCGACCAGATCGAGACGGCCAAAGCCGTTGTCGCCCGAAATCTTGTTGAGGGCGATGACGATCTCGGAGAGCTTCATCTTCTTGCCGTCGACGGCGACGGGCTTGCCGGCCTCAAACTCAATCTCGGTGTAGGTCGGGGTGTCCGGCGTGTCCTCGGGGTTCTTGGTCATAACCCAGGCGTCGTCGAGCGGCTCGTTCCAGGGATCCTCCAGGTGGCCGCACTCAATGGCACGACCCCACAGGTTGTCGTCGATGGAGTAGGGGTTGTCGTTGGCACCCTCGGGAACCGGCACGTTGTGGGCGTGGGCATAGGCGACCTCGTCGGGACGGCACTTCAGGTCCCACTCGCGAACCGGGGCGATAACCTTGAGCTCGGGGTCGAGGGCCTTGACGGCGGCCTCAAAACGGACCTGGTCGTTACCCTTGCCGGTGCAGCCGTGGGCGACGTAGGTCGCGCCAAACTCGTGGGCGACCTCAACAAGCTTCTTGGCAAGCAGCGGGCGAGACAGGGCGGAGAGCAGCGGGTACTTGTTCTCGTACATGGAGTTTGCTGCGATGGCTTTGGTCAGGAACTCATCGGAGAACTCGTCGCGCAGGTCGAGCACCTGGCAATCGAGAACGCCCAGGTCGAGCGCCTTCTGCTTCTTGGCATCCAGTCCGGTCTCTTCCTGGCCCACGTTGCCGCAGACACAAACGACATCGAGATTCTTCTCGTCCTGGAGCCACTTGACACATACGGATGTATCAAGACCACCGGAATATGCGAGAACGACTTTTTCCTTGCTCATGGCTGTTTCCTTTCGCCCTTGGTAGCTAGTTAGAACATCGGTCAGTTGCAAGTCACCTTGAGGTCAAAAACCGTGCAATATCAGGTTATTCAGCAGAATGCATCACAGGCATGCCCTAGAAACATGCGGCCATGTCGTGCTTAAACCCAACGACCTCAAAATGACTCTGTTGAGGCATTGCGCCCCATGGGGACAGAGACGATTGTTATCGTCGTCGGGAAATTGCGCGCTGGCGTCGGATGGCATTGTCTGCAGTGGTGATGATCTTTACGAACTGCATCTGCCTCTCCTTTCACGTATCGCCGGGCGCAATTCAAATATCGCAAACGGTACCTTTTCCTCGGTAAACGGCTCTTTTGCCGTCTCCGTTTTCGATGTTCGCTATATTACGATAAAGTGCACGCTGCGCAAGCGACAAATTCAAATTTCTGAAAAGTTTTTTCATTAGTTTGTGAATTGCAGTGCAAATACGCACCATTCCTGCGAAAATACGCTCGACTACTAGTTGATGGTTATAACGTCTGAAACAATCTCGAAACGAAAGGCGCATTTTTATGCAAACTTACGAATCGGACGCCAACATCGGCAACATTAAGCTTCTCGCCGTCGATATGGACAAGACGCTGCTGACCGACGAGCGTGTGCTGCCCCAGGGTCTTGATGAGCGCCTGGACAAGCTCGCCGACGCCGGCATCGTATTCTGCCCCGCCAGCGGACGTCCCGCCCCCAAGCTCGAAGAGATGTTCGAGGGCATCAAGAACCGCCTCGCCTTTTGTCCCGACAACGGAGCGTGCGTGATCTATCGCGGCAGCTATATCTATAAGAGCAATATTGACGTGGAGCTGTATCAGCAGGTCTTGAGCCGTGCCTCGGAGGATCCTCGCGCTGTTCCCGTCCTGTGCTGCTTCGACGAGTTCTACGTGCTTGCCCGCGACCATCAATACCACGACGAGATCAGCGTCTACTACAACACAATCAACTACGTCGACAGCTTTGAGGGCATTGATTTCGAGTCCAACAAGATTTCGGTCTTCTTCCCCGGCTACGACGCCGAGCCCGCTTTCCGCGAGACCTATAGCCCCGAGTTCTCGGACAAGCTCTACGTCACCAACGCCGGGCGCGAGTGGATCGACTTTATGAACCTGGGCGTCGACAAGGGCGCCGGCGTCGCTCACCTGTGCGAGCACCTGGGCATCGATATTGCCGATGCTGCCGCCGTGGGCGACACCTACAACGACATCCCCATGCTCGAGCGCGTCGGGCACAGCTTTATCGTGGACAATGCCGAGGAGCACATGAACGCGCACGCCAAGTGGCGCATTCCGAGCAACAACGACGGGGGCGTACTGACGCTCATCGACGCCATCTTGGCGGCTCGGTAGCCGTCCCATCGGGCCTGGCCGGGCGGCACGGGTTAACTTTTCGCTCGGTCAGGTCCTGCGCAAGACGAAAGCCACATTAAGTGGCTTTCTTTGCGTGCGGAATCTACGAAACGTTAACCCGTGCCGCCCGGCC
>CAJMRO010000087.1:0-7067 GCA_905215825.1 uncultured bacterium | reverse complement strand
AAGCGCTCGCCGGTCGGGACGAACCAGCCGGAGTGCTCGGGGTCGTTCGGGTCGTGCTCGAAGCGGACGATCGGGGCGATCGTGACGACGTCGCCCTGCATGCCCTGGACCTCCGCGATCTCGGTCACGCGGCGCACGCCGTGGGAGCGCTCCGTGTAGATGATGAAGTCGATGGCCTGGCTGATGTACTCAAGGATCTCGCGCGAGGACATGCCGGTGTTAGCCTGCTGGACGAGCGTGCGCAGGCGCGTGGGCACCTCGCGGCAGTTGTCGGCGTGGATCGTGGTGAGCGAGCCGTCGTGGCCGGTGGTCATGGCCTGGAGCATGTCGAAGGCCGCCGCGTCGCGGCACTCGCCGACGATGATCCGGTCGGGGCGCTGGCGCAGCGCGTTGGTCACGAGGTCGCGGTAGTCGATGCGGCCCTTGCCCTCCACGTTGGCGTCGCGCGTCTCCATGCGGGCGACGTGCGGCTGGTTCAGGCGCAGCTCGGGCGTGTCCTCGATGGTGATGATGCCGGCCGTGCCGCCGTACTCGTCCACGACCACCACGATCTGGTCGTGCGAGGTCTGCATCTCGGACAGCAGCGGCAGGATGTCCTTGGTGTCGGGCACAAAGGTGGCGTCGCGCAAAAAGCCGGCGATGGGCTGGTCGCCCTTGCCGTCGAGCGCGGGCTGAATCAGGTCCTTGATGTGCGCGATGCCGGCGACGTTGTCGGGATCCTCGTGATAGACAGGGATGCGGCTAAAGCCGGTCTGGCGCATGGTGGACAGCACGTCGGCGACCGTCTCGTCGTCCTCGCACATGGTGGTGTCCACGCGCGGCACCATGACCTCGCGGGCAACGGTGTCGCCTAGGTCGAAGATCTCGTGGATCATGCGCTTTTCCTCGTCGAGCAGGTCGTCCTGCTCCGAGACCATGTACTTGATCTCTTCTTCCGAGACGTTTTGGCGGTCGTCGGCGCTCTTGATGCGCAGGATGCGGGCCAGGCCATCGGAGCAGGCGCCGGTCAGCCACACGAGCGGACGGGCGATCTTTTGGAAAAACGACAACGGTCCCACGACCTGCTTGGACACGCCCTCGGCATTGGCCAGGCCGATGCGCTTGGGGACGAGCTCGCCGATCACGATGGACACGAAGGCGACCGCGACGGTGATGATGACCGGCGCCAGGCCGCGCGCGATGGCGGAGAGCGGCGCGATGCCAAAGCTCATGAGCCACGTGGCGAGCGGGTCGGACAGACTCGTCGAGGCGACGGCGGACGAGGCGAAGCCCACGAGCGTAATGGCAACCTGGATGGTGGCGAGCAGCTGGTCGGAGTCGGCAGCCAGCTTAATGGCACGCTCGGCGCGCTTGTCGCCCTCCTCGGCCTCGTGCTCCAACACGGCGCGCTTGGCCGTGGTGAGCGCCATCTCGGACATAGAGAAGTAGCCGTTGATGAGGGTCAAAACGAGGGTGGTGATAAGGGAGATGGTTATGTCCATCGGGAGTTTCTCGAACCTCCAAGATTCGGGACGTCAGGTTAAAACGTTGATGGCGGATACGGCAATTGCACCGGCGCCCAAACGAGAACGCGGGTGCGCAGGCGTGGTCGCTAGATTACGAAGAGGATCACCGCCATGAACTGGAAGATGCTGCCGGCGAGCACCCACAGGTGAAACACGCTGTGCAGATAGCGCACGTTTTTGGCGATATAGAACGGCACGCCCGCGGTGTAGCACACGCCGCCGACGGCGAGCAGGGCAAGTGCCACGGGGTTGAGCAGCGCAACAAGTTCGGGCAGCTTAAAGACAACGAGCCAGCCCATCAGCAGGTAGACCAGGCCGCTTACCCAATGCGGCTGGCGCTCGCGTAGGAAGCACTCGAGGGCGATGCCGATGATGGCGATGGCCCATACGGCAAAGAACAGCACAGCGCCGCCGTCGTTTGCGAGCGTGATGAGGCAAAACGGCGTATAGCTGCCGGCTATGAGCAGGTAGATGCAGCTGTGGTCGATGATGCGAAACACGCGCTTGGCGCGCGCGGGCTGAATCGCGTGGTAGAGCGTGGAGGCTAGGTATTCGAGGATAATGCTGACGCCATAGACAATCGCCGCGGCCATATGGGCCGGGCCTCCGCCGCGCAGGGCGGCGAATACGATCAGGAGCACCAGGCCCGCGATACCCAGCAGGCAGCCGACACCATGGGTGACGGAGTTCATGATCTCCTCGCCCACTGTGTAGTGTGGAACGGCCGCGGTCTTGGGTCGCGGCTTAGAACTGTCGCTCGAATCGGACATGCCGGTTACATCCTCCAACGTAAAGAGTTCTCAACACTATATCAAAGCGTCTAGGTACGTGCGAAATTTGCACCATACGTGACCCTTTGTTTACCCATTCTTTGTCTGTTGACGCATCAACGGCGAACGTCCATAATGCGCTTGCATTAAATGTTGATGTATTAACATCTTATAGGAGAATACCGCATGGCTCAAAACGCACGTTCCCATCGAAAGCTCAAGATAGCCGGCATCGTTGCACTGGTGCTCGTTGTCGCGCTGCTGGGGTTTGCCGGCAACTTCTTGTTCGACTTTGCCCTGAATCCCCAAGCGCCCTACACCATGAAGATGATGCAGGACGGCAAGGACGCCGAAAAGGGCGAGCAAATGGACGCCGAGGAGGGCGAGGCACGGGCGTGGTTTAAGGAAAACCGCGAGAGCAGCAGCCTCACCGCGGACGACGGGACCGAGCTTGCCGCCTGGTATTTTGCTGCGTCGGAGAGCACACACGACTTCGCCGTCTGCCTGCACGGATATACCAACGAGCCCATCGGTATGGCCCGATACGTCAAGCGATTCCACGACCGCGGCATGAACGTACTCGCACCCGCCGCCCGCGCTCACGAGCGCTCCGGCGGCGACTATATCGGCATGGGCTGGCCCGAGCGCCTCGACATCGTCGCATGGATCGAGCAAATCGTTCAGGCTGACCCCGAGGCGCGCATCCTGGTCTTTGGCGAGTCGATGGGTGCGGCAACCGCCATGAACGTCGCAGGGGAATCTCTGCCCGCAAACGTGAAATGCATTATCGAGGACTGCGGTTATACGAGTGTTTGGGACGAGTTTTCTCTGCAGCTCAAGGACGTGTTCGGCCTGCCCAGCTTTCCCTTGCTCGATGTAGCAAACCTGGTATGCAATGTGCGCGCGGGCTACGACTTTCATAAGGCGAGCAGCGTGGAACAGCTCAAGCGCGCGACGGTTCCCATGCTGTTTATCCACGGTGACCAAGACACCTTTGTGCCGTACAGCATGCTCGACCAAAACTACGACGCGTGCGCCAGCAAGGTCAAGCAAAAGCTCACTATCCATGGCGCCACCCACGCCAAGAGTGCGCAAGTTGACCCCGAGCTCTACTGGAATACGGTCGACGACTTCCTCGACGAGTATTTTTAGGCAAATAGTACGGTTTACTGGTCTATCTGACCCCCTAACACTTCCAAAAAGCCGCCCGTGGGCACTGTGCTCACGGGCGGCTTTTACTAACAGTCGTGCTACAAAGGCGCTTGTTTTGTCTAATAGCTAGGTGCTACTTGACCTCGATGAGCTCATACTCGCTCGTGCCCAGGCCGATCTTCTCGGCATGCGCGATGCACACGCGCCAGTCGGTGTCGGGATGCGTGATGCAGAAGGGGTCACGCGCCTGCTCGCCCTCCAGATGCTCGTGGTTATGCTCCATCTTGGCCACACTATCGGTGAGCTCGGTGTTGGGCAGCGGCTCGGATGCCATGACGGCATCGGCGCAGGCCTGGTCGATGGCGACCGGGTCGAAGCTCGCAAACATGCCGATATCGTTGACGATAGGCGTGTCGTTTTCGGGATGGCAATCACAGTTGGGGCTGATATCCATGGCAAGCGAGATATGGAAGCTCGGGCGGCCGTCGACAACGGCCTTGGTATACTCGGCGATCTTGCAGTTGAGCACGTCGGCCGCGGCGTCATAGCCGGGCTTGATGCAGTCCTGGTTGCATGCCGCAATGCAGCGTCCGCAGCCCACGCAGCGATCGTGGTCGATGGTGGCCACGTGCACCGTGCGAGTAGCGCCGCTGGCAAGCTCGCGCTCGCGGGTGTCGTTGAACGAGACAGCGTCGTGCGCGCAGATCTTTTCGCAGGCATGGCAGCCAACGCAGTGCTCGGTCGCGACGTTCGGCTTGCCGGCGGCATGCTGCTCCATCTTGCCGGCGCGGCTGCCGCCACCCATACCCAGGTTCTTCATGGCGCCGCCAAAGCCGGCCTGCTCATGGCCCTTAAAGTGGGTGAGGCTGATCACGATATCGGCATCCATGAGCGCCTGACCGATCTTGGCCTCGTGCACGTACTCGCCGCCCTCGACCGGGACGAGCGCCTCGTCGGTGCCCTTGAGGCCGTCGGCGATGATGATCTGGCAACCCGTGGCATACGGGGTAAAGCCGTTCTGGTAGGCGGTGTCGATGTGCTCGAGCGCGTTTTTGCGGCTACCCACATAGAGCGTATTGCAGTCGGTGAGGAAGGGCTTGCCGCCCAGCTCCTTCACGACATCCGCGACGGCGCGGGCGTAGTTGGGGCGCAAAAAGCTCAGGTTGCCCAGCTCGCCAAAGTGAATCTTGATGGCGACAAACTTGTTCTCAAAGTCGATCTGCTCAATACCGGCGTGACGGATGAGGCGCTTGAGCTTGTCGAGCTGGCTCTCGCGAGCATGCGTGCGCAGGTTGGTGAAGTACACCTTAGCGGGTGCTGCGGGTGCAGTTGCGGTCATAGATCTATCCCCTCGGTCTATATGGCGTTACAGACATAGAGGATGGTACCAGTTAAAGCAGAGTTAAAGTCAAGTACGGAACCTAGTCATTGGGGACAGACTTAAATGACTGAAACCACTCATTGGGGACGGACTTAAATGAGTGCCTCGCCGCCTGGCAGCTAGGGACGTTCCTTTCCTGCCGGCAGCTGGGGACAGTCCTTGCCAACCCGACCGGCAGACCGGCGAATCACCGGCATCTGGTAAGAGGGACGCGCCGTCACGTTTGTGGCGGCGCGCCTTGGTTTGGCGGCGCGTTCTGGCGTGGCCACAATCTGGTTTGATGGTGTGCCCTGGCGTGGCGGCGTGCCCTGGCGTGACGGAGCGTCCTGGCGCGGACCGCTAGCCCTTTTGCGCGACCAGATGCGCGCGGAATCCCTTCTGTGCCTCGAGCTTGAGCGGGGTGAGCCCGGATTCCTCGACGAGCGCGCGTAGCTCGGACAGCTTGAGGATGCGCACGTCGCCATGGCCCAAGAGGCGTGCCAGCGGTAGCTCGATGTTGTTCATGAGCCAGACCGCGACATCGTTCGAGGTGTAGTCGCGAAGGACCAGTCGCCCGCCGGGCCGAAGGACGCGTGCCACCTCGGCGAAAAATCTCTCCGGATGCGGGTAGTGGTGGAAGCTGTTGGAGCAGAGCACGGCGTCGAAGCTCCGGGGCTCGAAGGGCAGTGCCTCCGCGTCTCCGACGACAAAGCTGACGTTATCGAGCTGCTTTGCCCGGGCGACGTCGATCATCCCGGGTGTGAGGTCGAGTCCAGTCAAGTGCTTGCTGGGGTACCGGGCGTGGAGCAGTTCTAGGACGGCTCCGGTTCCACAGCCCACGTCGAGCGCGTCCTCGAACGGTTCGAGCTCAAGCTCCTCGAGCATTTGCGGATAGTCGTCCTTGCACATCTCGTAAATGCCGGCATGGCCGGATTCGTAGACCTTTGCCGCCTCGGTGAACTCCTTGATGGAGAGCTGCTTGAGCTCCTCTGCCGATCTTGCCATGGGTCTCCTTCTGTTCGGGGAAGTCTGACGTTGCGCGCGTTTGCCCACGTCGGGCCTGGCGGGCAAATAACGCGGGGGCACCCTTCCTTCGGTTCGTGCCCCCGCGTGCGGGCGGTTCTCTATTCCTGGACCTTCAGCGCCTCGGAGAGGCTCACGCGCTTGATGGAGCGCGTGTGCAGCAGTGCCACGACCAGATAGGTCGCAAAGCCAATGCCGACGCATGCAGCCATGGACCAAGCGGGCACGTAGATCTCGATATTGCCGTTGTAGGCGAGCAGCATCGAGCGGAAGATGGCCGTGAGCGAGCCAATAATGACCGGCAGGCTCAGCACGAGCGACGCCGCCACGCACAGCGTGATCGAGCGGATGTACAGATGCGAGATCTCGCTATCGCGATAGCCAAAGACTTTCATGTAGCTGATCGAACGGGCGCTGTGGTCGATCACCGCCTTGGTCAGCAGGTACATAAACAGCAGGAAGATAAACACCGCGAGCCCGATCATCATTCCGATCATTTTGCTCATCATGCCGATGAACTGGTCGCCCACGGCCCGCATGTCGTCGGGCGTGGTGTCGCCGGCAAAGTAACGAGCATCGAGGTCGAGCTTCTCGTCGCTCACATAGCCGTTAAAGTAGGCGGCGTCGTTGTCGAACAGCTCGTTAAAGTCGTCGATACTCATATAGATATTCATGTCCGACTTGGAGCCCCAGGCACAGCCCTTGCCCGCGTACTCAAGGGAATAATGCTCGCCCTCGTACTTGTCGATGAGCGTGACCTTCTGGCCCTCGCTCCAGCCAAACTTGTCGAGCAGGCCGCCGCCAAAGACGACGCGTCCGTCGCCGACGTTGAGGTCTTTCCAATAGCGCGAATCGGGCGAGATGCCGTAGACGGAAATCGTCTCCTCGCCATTTCCGTCGCCGCGATCGTATTGCAGCTGGTAGACGGCGTATTTCTCGGCCTGCGCGATTGCGCCTGCACCGTTGTCGATCGTGTTGACCGGGTGGATATCATCGTTGTCGGTGTCGATCTTAGAGGCCTTGTCGATCAGGTCGATAGCCTCGTCGCGGTCACAGCCGAGGGCATCGGCAAGGTCATCGCGCAGGAATTCAAAAAGGCCGGCGCGCACGTATGCGTGATCGACCTGCTGCCAAATGATTATTTCGTGGGCGACGTGGGCGACAAGGCGGCGCTGGAAGCCTTTGCGGCGAAAGTGATCGCGGATTACGGGCGGGTGAACGTGCTGGTCAACAACGCCCTGCCCCTCACGCGCGGGC
>CAJMRO010000086.1:0-7164 GCA_905215825.1 uncultured bacterium | reverse complement strand
GCGTTGTTGACCAGGATGTCGGGCGTGGTGCCAAAGTCGGCCTCGATCTTGGCGATGAGCTCGGCGACGACAGTCTCGTCGGTGACGTCTGCCACGTAACCATGAGCCTCAAAGCCCAGCTCGCGGTAGTGCTTCTCGGCCTCGGCTACCTTGTCGGCGTGACGTGCGTTAAAGGCGATCTTGGCGCCAGCCTCTCCGAGCGCCTCGGCGATAGCCATGCCAATGCCATAGGTGGCGCCGGTTACTAGTGCGACCTTGCCGTCCAGACGGAAGCTGTCCATAAGATCAGACATAGCGATCCTTTCAAAAGAAACGTTCATCTATATAAGTCTTGCTTTTCATACAAGGTCAGTATAGGAGAAGAGGAGGATTTAAAAATCAGATTCTCCTAAAATCAGGTGAACGTTCACTTTTAAAAGGTAAACGGTGATCTCGCCCTTGCCGCGCGGACGTTTATTCGCTCTGTTCCTGCGCTCCCTCTGCGATCATGTTGCGGTTGTACACCAGATGCAGGTACATCGCGTCGTGCGCTGCGGTGGGATTGCGCGCGGCGATGGCGTCGGCCACGCCACGGTGGGTGCGGATGGTTTCCTCAACCAGCTTTTTGCCGGTCACGTCAATAAACAGGGGGACAGACGCCTTGAGCACGCCCATTAGGCGGGGAACGACGAGGTTGCCGCAGCTTTCGGCAATTGCGATGTGAAACGCGGTGTCGGCGGCAGAATAGTCTTCGTCCCGCGCGGCCAAGTGCTCGGACTCATCGCAAAGCTCTTTAATGCAGATGATTTGATCGTCGGTCGCGTGCTCTGCGGCCATGCTGGCCATCTGCGGCTCGATCATAAAGCGCACTTCGAGCAGGTCGCGTGCCAGGCGCCTCTTGTCATCGATAAAGGTAAAGCCCAGCGGATCGTCGGCAACGCCGGGGTTTGATGCCACATAGGTGCCCGAGCCCTGCTTAATGCGCACGATGTTGCGCGACTGCAGCAGCTTCATAGCCTCGCGTACGGTGCTCCTGCCAGCACCCAGGCGCTCGACGAGCACAGCCTCCTTGGGCAGGCGGTCGCCTTGCTCAAGATGCTCATCCAGGATCAGTTGAATAATTTTCTCCGAAATCTGCTCGGGGAGTCCCGAATCGGCTCGTGCCACGCTTCACCTCATATCAAAAGAATTCATCAGAGCTATTCTAGCTCATTTAACAGAAGCCGCGGTGGTTCGCTCCGACAATGGAGAACTGTAAGTGGCCGTTTACCGTAAAAAACAGATCGTTCAGCAAATACATCAGATGTATTTCGAAAAAGTTTCCCTTTTAAACATCAGACCTATTGAAAACGCGCTATAGTCTAAGCCGAATTCAAAAGGTCTGATGAATTGGAGGAAAGATGTCAGACCCAACGTTTATGGCCGACCCCACCAGGCTGGTCATCGCCGCCATCGTGGGCATCGCGCTGCTGCTTGCGCTCATCATTAAGTTCAAGCTGCATCCTGTGCTTTCGATGATGGTCTCGGCGCTCGCGATCGGCATCGGCGCCGGTATGCCGCTCGACCTGGTGGCGGACACTGTCACCAAGGGCGTGGGAACCACGCTGCAAAACATCGCCCTGCTCATTGGCCTCGGCTCGATGTTTGGCCAGATTCTTGAGGAGAGCGGCGGCGCCAAGAAGATCGCCCAGACCTTCATCGATACCTTTGGGCAGGATCATTCCAGCTGGGCGCTGGGCATTACCGGTCTGGTTATCGGCACTACGGTGTTCTTTGAGGCCGGCGTGGTCGTTTTGATCCCACTTGCGTTTAGTGTGGCATCGCAGACCAAAAAGTCGACGCTCTACTACGGCATCGCGCTGCTCGCGGGACTTGCCGCTGGTTATGCGTTTGTGCCGCCATCGGCCGGGTCGGTTCTGGTCGCCGGCACGCTCGGTGTCGACCTGGGCACCATGATCCTCGTCGGTATCCCTACCGCCTTCATCGCCATGGCGATCGCCGGCGTCATCTGGGGTCGCAACGTGGGCGGTCGCATCTTTACCGATGTTCCGGAGCACTTTACCTCTGCCGAGGGCGCGAGCGACGAAAAGGAGCTTCCCTCCTTTGGCATGGTGCTTGCCATCGTGCTCACGCCGCTTTGTTTGATTTTGCTGGGCACGCTGTCCTCTTATATCCCCATGCCCGCCGAGCTCGCCTCGATTCTCGCCTTCCTGGGCAAGCCGTTCGTCGCTTTGACGCTCGCCACGCTCGTCGCGATGTATCTGCTGGGCGCGCGCCGCGGCTACTCCGGCGCCGAGCTCAAGGCCTTGCTCGACCGCTCTCTTAAGCCCGTCGGCATGATCTTGCTGGTTATCGCTTGCGGCGGCGTCATTCGCTGGATGCTGCAGGACTGCGGCTTGGGCCAGGTTATTGGGCCCATGCTCGAGGCTTCACCGCTGCCCTTGGTGGTCGTTGCCTTTTTGATTGCCGTCATGGTGCGTGCCTCTGTTGGCAGCTCCATCGTCGCTATGACCATGGCATCGGGCATTATGGCCGCCATGCCCGCGGTCGCCGGCGCTTCGGTGCTCATGCGTGCCTCCATCTGTCTTGCTATCTGCGGCGGTGCCACGGCCCTCTCGCACGTCAACGATGCCGGTTTTTGGATGTGCTCCTCGTTCCTGGAGATTGACGAGAAAACCACCCTCAAGTCCTGGACCATTATGGAGACGCTCATCGGCCTTTCGGGTCTTGCCTGCGCCCTGGTGATTTCGTTCTTCGCCTAGTTCGCGTAGCTAAGCATCTTTTGCCGAGGGCATCGCTCGGTACCCATTTACACCTGATTCATTAACCAACGATTGGTACAACCGTTCAAATCAAAAGAGGAGAGCATCATGGACGAGAAGACCAAGGCACAGATTCAGCAGGAGGCAGCCGACCTGGTTGTCAAGCTGCAGCCGCGTTCCGGCAAGTTTCGCACCATCAGCCCCGAGATGGACCCGCTGCGTCTGGGCTCTGGCTGGTCCATCGAGGATCTGGACAAGCCGCAGGTCATTATCGAGTCGACCTTTGGCGATTCGCACCCGGGTTCTGCCGGCCTGTTCGAGCTGGTCGAGGAGGTCCGTGCCGGCGTTGCCGAGGCTGGCGGTCACGGTGCCCGTTACTTCTGCACCGATATCTGCGACGGCGAGGCCCAGGGACACGACGGCATTAACTACTCGCTGCCCAGCCGCGACATGATCGCCAACATGATCGAGATCCATGCCAAGGCCACCCCGTTCGACGCCGGCGTCTTTGTCGCCAGCTGCGATAAGGGCCTGCCTGCGAACCTCATGGCCATGGGCCGCATCAACATCCCCTCCATCGTCGTTACCGGCGGCGTCATGGATGCCGGTCCCGATCTGCTGACCTTGGAGCAGCTCGGCGCGATTTCTGCCCGCTACGAGCGCGGCGAGATCTCCCGCGAGGAGCTTGAGTTTGCCAAGCACAACGCATGCCCCAGCTGCGGCGCCTGCTCCTTTATGGGTACCGCCTCGACCATGCAGGTCACGGCCGAGGCCCTGGGCCTTATGCTCCCCGGCACGGCTCTGCTGCCCGCCACCAGCTCCGACCTGCGCGAGTTCGCCCGCGAGGCCGGCCGTCAGTCCGTGTGGCTCTCCGAGCACAACCTGTGCCCCCGCGACATCGTGACCAAGGAGTCCTTCGAGAACCTCATCATGGTCCACGGCGCCATTTCGGGCTCCACCAACTCGCTGCTGCATATCCCCGCGATTGCCCGCGAGTTTGGCATCGAGATGTCCGCCGACGACTTCGATCGTCTGCACCGTGGCGCTCACTACCTGCTTAACGTCCGTCCCGCAGGCGAGTGGCCGGCGCAGTTCTTTTACTATGCGGGTGGCGTGCCGCGCATCATGGAGGAGATCAAGTCGATGCTCCACCTCGATGTCATGACCGTCACCGGCAAGACCCTCGGCGAAAACCTCGAGGACCTTAAGAACAACGGTTACTACGAGAAGTGCGGTCGTTACCTTGAGAAGTGGAATCTCAAGCGCGAGGACATCATCCGTCCGTTTGACCAGGCCTTCGGCACCGACGGTTCCATCGCCATCCTCCACGGCAATCTTGCTCCCGAGGGCGCGGTCGTCAAGCACACCGTCGTTCCGCGCGAGATGTTCCAGGCTACGCTCAAGGCCCGTCCGTTCGACTGCGAGGAGGACGCCATTCACGCCGTCCTGACGCACGAGGTCAAGCCCGGCGATGCCGTTATCATTCGCTATGAGGGACCCAAGGGTTCCGGTATGCCCGAGATGTTCTACACCACCGAAGCTATCGCCAGCGACCCCGAGCTGGGCGCGAGCATTGCCCTGATCACTGACGGCCGCTTCTCCGGCGCCTCCAAGGGCCCGGCTATCGGTCACGTTTCGCCCGAGGCCGCTGTGGGCGGTCCGATTGCCCTGATTGAGGAGGGCGACCTTATCCGAATCAACATCCCCGAGCGCTCGCTGTCCATCGTGGGCATCGCCGGCAAGGAGATGGAGCCGGCCGAGGTCGACGCCGTCCTGGCCGAGCGCCGAGCCGCTTGGAAGCCCAAGGCTAATCGTTACACCTCCGGCACGCTCAAGTTCTTTACCGAGCATGCAGTTTCCGCCATTCAGGGTGGCTACATGGAGTAGCGCCCATGCGCATCAAATATCTCCTCTCATAGATGCGCGGTACAAAGAGCCCCGAGCCACGTCACCGGGGCGCGTTGTTCAGCGCCGCCGGGGCGCTCCACTCAAACGACAAGAGACGTCTTACGCAAGCGCCCGCGTCCGTGGATAAAACCACGGGCGTGGGCGCTTCACTTTATTCCCAGCCGCTTTATTCCCAGCCCTTCCACACGTCAGGCTCGTAGCCAACGGTTGCCTGGCGGCCGTTGCGAACGATGGGCTCACGAAGAATCTGCTGGTTATCGAGCACCTTTTCGAACTTCTGGTCGGCAGCAAGATACTGTACGAGCGCAACCGTGTCGGCATCTTTCGCCTTTGGATCGATCACAGCGTCGATCCCGCCGACGGCGCGCGCCACGCTTTCGAGCTCGCCTTTGCTCATCCCCTTTTCCTTCAAGTCGATGAACTGGAACTTCACACGACGTTCCTTGAAATAGCGCTGCGCCTTCTTAGTATCGAAGCTTTTCTTCGTGCCGAATATCTGGATGTTCATACGTACCGCCTTCGCTCAATTCTCGTCCGTCCATGATACGACAAGGGAGCCGAGCAAAAACAGAGCAGGCGGAGATGGAGGAGGACGGCGACCGACCGTCGGCAAGAGTCGGCCGGATCGGACTGGCGCCCAGCGCGCGCCGGCGACACGCTCGCAGCTGCACACATAGCCGATGTACAAGCTCGCCGCGGCGTTCCCTCGCCCCGCGGTGTGGCGATAGAGAAGCACGCCACCCGTCAACGATGGCGCCTCGGTGAAGAAAATCAACGTCTGGGTTACATCCCTTGAAAGGGGCGAAGACGGCTGCTAGAATGCCTCCCCGCTATGAAGGATTTGACCAAAGCATACATCGCAATTCGGCGGCCCCTGGTATACGGGGCCTCTCCTGTTGTTCCCCAAGTGCGCTCTGAGCAGCCGCTTTCTTCCTGTCGTATCTGATGCACGCATAGCACGTGCATGTTATTTCGCCCGTGGGCCGGCGCGCCTTCGGCGAAGAATCGAATAGATACGAAGGAAGCTTATGTCTGATAATTGTACGGTCGCGCCCGCCAATGGGCGCATTACCGGTACCCAGATCAGCATCGTCGCGGTCGTCGTCCTGGGTGCCTTCTTGGCGCTACTGAACCAAACGGTGATGTCGCCTGCGCTGCCGGTCATCATGTCCGATTTCGCCATCGATGCCTCGACTGCCCAGTGGATCATGTCCATATACCCGCTGGTGAGCGGCATCATGGTCCCCGTTTCGGCGTTCCTTATCGACAAGTTCAGCACCCGCGCGCTATTCTTCGGGGCGACGCTGGTGTTCGCGCTGGGCACGCTGCTGTGCGCCGCAGCCCCTGATTTCCTGTTCCTCATCATCGGTCGCGTGTTGCAAGCGGCGGGCTCAGGCGTGCTCATGCCGCTTGTCTCGGTGGTTCCCATGCTGGTGTTCCCCGTCGAGAAACGAGGAACGGCTATGGGCATGGCGGGCATCGTCATGTCGGCGGGTCCCGCGGTCGGCCCCGTCGTAGGCGGCGCGGTGATCGACACGTACGGCTGGCGCACCATGATCGGCGCCATCGTCCCCCTCGCAATTCTCGTGCTGGTGCTGGGCGTGTTCATGCTGAAAAACGTGGGCGAGCTGAAGAACCCCAAGCTCGACCTGCCCTCGGTCGTCCTCTCCACCATCGCCTTCGGCGGACTTCTCTACGGGTTCTCGAGCGCCTCGTCGATGGGTTGGGGCAACCCCGTGGTGCTCGGCTCGATCGTCGCGGGTGTCGTGTGCTTGGTGCTGTTCGTCGTACGCCAGGGCAAAATCGAGGACCCGCTGCTTCAACTGGGCACGCTCAAGACGCGCGAGTTCCGCGTGGCCGCCATCATCGTCACGCTCATCAACGCCGCATGCCTGGTCACCAACACGCTGTTGCCGTTGCTGCTGCAAACCTCGCTTGGCGCTTCGGCCTTCGAAACCGGCATGGCCATGCTTCCCGCCGCGGCGGTGGGCATCATCATCAGCCCTATCTCCGGCGTGGTGTTCGACAAGTTCGGTCCGCGTGCCATCTCGATCGTCGGCCTGGCCCTCATGACCGGCGCCCTGTTCCTGCTCTCGCTTTCGACGGTAAACACGCCCATCTTGGTGGTTGCGCTGTTCTGCATGCTGCAGTCCGCCGGCCAGTCGCTCGCGAACATGCCGGTGAACACATGGGGTGTCAATGCCTTGAAAAATGACATGATCGCCCACGGCAACGCCATCGCGAACACCGGCCGCCAGGTCGCCGGCGGTTTGTGCACGGCGCTCATCATCACGGTCATGACAAGCGTCACCGCGTCGGCCGGCGTCGATGCGAGCATCCAAGTAGCCACCGCCGTGGGCGCGGGCGTCGCTTACAAGGTGTGCGCGGCAATCGGCCTCGTTTCCCTTATCTGCGCCATATTCAGCGTGCGCACCAAGAAAACCGCACCGAAAACGAAGGAGGCATAAGCGATGTCCGAGATTCTGTCCGAGCGCATCCCGCTCGAGCTCGAGGG
>CAJMRO010000085.1:0-7218 GCA_905215825.1 uncultured bacterium | reverse complement strand
GCAGGATCGCGCTCGGGGTCAACGGCGGGCGGATTGGGACCCACGTGCAGGTCGCCGGCCTCGTAGATGTCGGCAGTCTTGTCCATGAGCTTCTCGATCTCGTAGAACTCGTCCACGTCCTGCTCGGTAACAAATGTAATGGCCCAGCCCAGCTCACCGGCGCGGCCCGTACGGCCAATACGGTGGATGTAGTCGGTCGGCTCGGCCGGCACGTCAAAGTTCACGACGTAGCGCACGTCGCTGATGTCGATACCGCGGGCGAGCACGTCGGTTGCCACCAACACGTCGACGGTACCGTCGCGGAAGGCCGAAAGGGCACGCTCGCGCTGGGCCTGGCTGCGGTTGCCATGAATCGCAGCGGCCTTGATGCCCTTGCGCTCCAGACGACGGCAGCAGCTGTCGGCGCGGTGCTTGGTGCGCATAAAGACGATAGTGCGCTCCGGGCCCTCCTTCTTGAGGAACTCGGGCAGCAGGTTGTTCTTGGCCTCGATGGACACCGGGAACACAAACTGGTCAACGGTGTCGGCGGTCGACGTGGCGGGCGCGATCTCCACGCGGGCCGGGTCGCTCACCAGGTCGGCAATCTCACCCACGGCCTCCTCGTCGAGGGTCGCCGAGAACAGCAGCGTCTGACGCTCGGCCGGCGTCTCGCGCACAATACGGCGGACGGCGGGCAAAAAGCCCATGTCGAGCATGCGGTCGGCCTCGTCCAGCACCAGCACCTTGACCTCGTTCAGATGGCAAGCGCCCTGCTCGATCAGGTCGACCAGACGGCCCGGCGTGGCGACCAGGATGTCACAACCGTACTTGAGCGCCGCGGTCTGCGGCTTGTAGCTCACGCCGCCCACGACGGTCACGGCGACATGGCCGGTGACGTCGGCGATCTTGCTCGCGACCTCGTCGATCTGCTGGGCAAGCTCGCGCGTGGGGGTGATGACGAGCATCACGGGGCCGCGGCCGTTGCCCTCGGGCTTCTTGGCGCCGCGGCGGCGGTTGCGGCCTCCGCGCTCGCGCACGGGTTTGGGAGGAGCAATGTGCTCCAGATTGTTCATGGTCGGCAGCAAAAAGGCGGCCGTCTTGCCGGTGCCGGTCTGAGCGGCGGCAAGCAAGTCGCGGCCCTCGAGCACCACGGGGATCGAACCGGCCTGCACGGGCGTCGGCGCCGTGTAGCCCAGGTTCTCGATAGCACGGAGCATCTCGTCCGAAAGTCCCAGCTCGTCAAAGGCGGGCAGGCTCTCGGTAGCGGACTCGACGGCCTGGGCGGCGTTGGCCTCATCGGCGGCATCGAAGGCAGCCTGGGCCATAGCCTCGCGGGTCTCGTCAAAAATCTCGGCGTCGGTGACGTCGGATACAGAATTACGCATATGTTGTTGTTCCTTATCTGCACGCGTCATGAGCGCGGCATGCGGCCGCGCGGGCGTGCTTGGTAGTGCGCTAATACATACAAAAACGAGTGCGCACAGAGAGGACGTTGCTCAGCACGCTGGCGATCGCTTTGGCAGCCCTATCACGCGCCGTCCAGACGCAGCAGCTCTAAGCGATGGAGCAGATTCGCCGCCGGTTAGTATACCCGTACTCCGTATGCCCCCACGTAAACCACAGATGACGGGGCGGACGAGGTGGGCCCGGCTGATTGTCTCAATCTGTAACATCTACAGGGCGAATCTTCCTCTACGTGTTACAGATCGAGACAAACGGTCGACACGGTTCACAAGCGTCTCAATCTGTAACAATTACCGAGTAAAATCGGTCCTAATTGTTATAGATCAAGACAGAGGGGGATTTCCGTCCAGTCCAAACCAAATCTCTCGGTCTTCCTGCAATTTCGAACATGTGGCCTATAATGTTGCTTTGGTTACGCTATATATTGCGCAGCCATTTAATACGTCGCCCACCGGGGGCCATTAATTCCTATCGCCATATTGGCTAGGAAGCAATCAAAGGAGGTATCCGTGGCAGCAGAGACGCCTTGCTCGGTCCTCTATAACGATATTCGCTCGTTCGGCGGTCTTAAACATCTCGAGATCGCCCGAATGCTCATCAATGGAAACTCTTATCTCGGCAGTACCCTGCTCGAGAAATGCTCTTCCAACCGCTCGTATCTCACCCGTTACATCGTCCATCGCAAGCCTGACCAGTGCGCGCCCTCCATCTACAGCGACTTTACCGTCACCACGCTCAACCTTTCCGCGGCAATCTGCAGCAAGCTCGGCGGCGGCGAGTCCGCCTATCAGGCAATCGCCGAGCACTATCGCGGTCCGGCCGCCAACGAAATGATGTCGGCTCTCGCCAGCTACAAGCTGGACAGCCGCCTATATGCAAATGCCCTCAATCGCATCGACAACTTTGACGGCAATGCCGTGCGCGAAAAAAGCACGCTCTTCTTGATGCTCTTTGTAGCAACGGGGGCGCTCGCCGATCCCGTTCAGGGCGTGGCCACCGTCGAGCGCTTTTGCGACAGCAAGACGGGCGGGCACTTTGGCACCACCGAAACTACCGTCGGACGTGGCTTTATGAGCAGCCTGGAGCAGCCGCACACCGTCGCTCCCAACCTCGGTCTGCTCAGAACCCATGCCGACAACTGCGCCGACATGCAAATCCATCCCCTCACACGCGATCCGCGCGGCACCGTGATTGGTTCTTTGCCCAAAACCTCGCCCAGCATCACCGATGTAGGCGCCGACGCCTCGCGCGAGCATCTTCGTATTTGGCTCGAGGGTGAGCACTGGTACGCCCAGGGCCTTGGATCGACCAACGGCACAGTGCTCGAATCGGGCGCGGGCGACGGCGATATTGTGATTGAGCCGCCGCGCGACCAACGCGAGCCCGGCAAAGCCTATCCCCCCGTAGAAATCGCCAACAGCGACAGGCTCCATCTGGGTCTCTACACGACATTCCTTGTCATTGTGGACTAGCACGGACAGCGATCGGAAGACGGTCGCCGTCCGTCTTTCGTCTTCTACCTTCTGCGTCGTAAACGACAATACTCAGCGGTACACGTGAGCAGTGCGGCTATCATGGTACTTTACCGATATCCGCACTGCTCACGTGTACGCGCGGCAACCCATGCCAGACAAAGGAACGCCATGGATACTACCGATAGCGCCTATGGCGACAAACTCATCCGTCTCGATACGTTCGATACCGCCGTGGCGGTCGACCCCAGCGCCGAGGACGACGCCAAGCGTCGGTTTATGACGCTTATTCTCCAGACGGCCCACCGCAACAACGGCAACATCGGGCACGTGCTGCGCGCGACCAACACGAGCGGCGAGGTCTTTGCCGTCAAGCTACTCAAGGACAACGCCATCCTTTCCGGCCAAGCCCCCGACCGCTCCGCCGAGCAATCGGCAGCGCACCTGGCCAACACCGCCGCGCTATTCGAGGAGTACCGTCATCTGTGTACCGTCTCGCACCTGCGCGGATTTCCGCGCGTCTATGGCTACGGATCGTGCGAGGATGACCCGCTCATCCTCATGGAGTGGGTCGAGGGCACCTCGCTCAAGCAGGCGCTGCCCCTGCTTCCTCACGACGCCTCGGGCGGGCTGACCACCCAGATGGTCGCCGCCGTCGGAAACGCCGTGCTTCGTGCGCTCTTGATGACCCAAGGCCTCGTGAATCCGGTCATCCATCGCGACCTGTCGCCTGCCAATATCATGTTCCGCACCACCAGCCGAACGCTCGAGCAGCAGATTGCTGATTGTTCCTTTGACCCCTGCCTCATCGACATGGGCTCCGCGACCATGGCTCTCGGCGACGACACGATCACCCGGCGCGCCGACATCTGGCGCTTTGCCACGCCCGCATACGCCGCGCCCGAGATGCTCACGCAGGATATCGAAGGCATCGCGGCCCTTCGCCGTTCGCCGGCAATCGACGTCTATGCGCTTTCGAGCATTCTGTACCAGCTCTACAGCGGTCGCAAACCGTTTGACTTTGAGTCGACGGACGCCGCTGCAACCGGCTCGTTCTATCTCGTAAAGACCAAGACCAAGCCGGCACCGCTCGAGCCGCGCTGCGAGGGCGATGAAGCGCTCGTCCAAATCATCGTGAAGGGTCTCTCAGTCGAGCAGTGCGATCGTCCCACCGAGCAGCAGATGCTCGAGGTGCTCTCGGCATACCTCACTGATGCCGAATCCGAGGGCCGCGAAGGCACAGGAGACGAGGCCGCGATTGATATCGATTCTGGCACGCACCTTAAGGTCGACGTCGCCGGCGAGCGCGCACGAGAGATCCTGAATCAGGCCCGCCACGATGCCATGACCCGCCGCCGCTTTATTATCGGCGGCGCTATCGCAGCCGTTGCGGGGCTCAGCGTCATTGGGGCGGCGACCCATGGCTTTGGCATCCCCGACTACCTTGACGGCATCCGCGGTTCACTTGACGACTACACCTGGGATCAGCTGCAGGAGATTTCGCTCAAGATTAAGGCCGCCGAGACCCGTAGCGAGGCACGCGAGATTGCCAAGCGCTATCACCTGCTCGATGCCGATGGGCATATCCCCTATCCGTGTACCAAGCGTGTCACGCTCACCAACGGGCTGCAGGTTGGCGCGCAGCTTGTGGGCATCCGCCACGATGAGCTTCTGGACGGGACGGGCAAGGCCGGACTGACGTTTATGTTCGATGCGGGTATTGCCGAGCGCAACGCTGCGGCTGAACCGCCGAGCGCCGGCTGGGCAGATTGCGAGCTGCGGGAATGGCTCAACGGCGACGGCCTTAAGCTGCTGCCCAACGAGTTGCGCGCACTCATTAAAGGGGTCAAGAAGGTCTCGAACAATGTGGGCGCCGCCAACAGCGCATCGTGCCTGAGCGAGTTACCCGCAACCCTTTGGCTGCCCGCCATGGTCGAGCTGTGCGGTACGCAACCGCCCGATTCGTTTACCGAGGACTATCACTACCTGGCAGACATCTACAACGGCGAGGGCAAGGAGTATCAGCTCTTCCGCGAGCTCAAGGTGAGCCCGTATTCCACGAACGAGACGATGGTCCGCCAGTGGAAGGGCGAGGACACCTGTTGGTGGGAGCGCACGGTGAGCCCCGACACATCGGAGAGCGAAGGCACGCTCTATATGAACCGCGTGGGGCACGACGGCGACGTCTTTACGTACGCAACGCCTGCGGAAAGGCCAAACAAGCTAACCTGTGTGATCCCCGGGTTCTGTATCTAGGCGGCGGGCGTCTTGCCATGACGGGACCCCCTCCCCGGCAATTGTCTCGATCTGCAACACTAGCTCGGCAGATACAGGTCTAGTTGTTACAGAACGAGACAAACCCCAGCCCCGCGAGACAACATCTCAATCTGTAACAGTAAGGGGTCAAAATCCTCTCTAGATGTTACAGATCAAGACATTTGAGTTGACCCCGGGCAGTCTGTCTCGATCTGTAACAGTTAGAGGTTATATCTCCCGCTAGATGTTACAGATTGAGACATTGAGTTTATTGCTGAAGGTTCGTCTCGATCTGTAACATCTGGAATCCAAAAACCGGTCTAACTGTTACAGATGGAGACAAACTCAAACCTCTCAAAACAAAATCTCAATCTGTAACAGTTAGAGGTCATTTTCCCCGCTAGATGTTACAGATCGAGATATTGATTTGCCGCCGGAGAGTTTGTCTCATTCTGTAACAGCAGCTCGGCAAAAACTGGGCTAGATGTTACAGATTGAGACGAAGGGCGGGGATGGTGCACCAACCCGGCAGCCACCCTCATCTGTAGCGAAATGTCATACATTTCTTTCTGTACTGGACACCCCCAGGGGGTATGGGTGTATAGTATCGGCAGGTTAACATTTCCGACACTACGTCACAGAAAGGAGAAGCCATGGCTCAAGATAAGTTCGACGTGGGCGGCATGACATGCGCCGCCTGCCAGGCGCATGTGGATCGCGCCGTGAGCAAACTCGACGGCGTCCAAAGCGTCGCGGTCAATCTGCTCGCCGGCTCTATGCTGGTGGACTACGACCCTGCGCAGGTCTCCCCCGACGACATCTGCACCGCTGTCGACCGCGCGGGCTACTCGGCCTCACCCATCAGCACGGGCACCGACGCTGTCCAAAGCGGAAGTGCGCAAGCCAGGTCCGGCGCCGCCCATATGGAGTCGCCGACCAAAAAGCTGGAGGCCACCGCCTCTGCCATGCGCACCCGCCTCATCGTCTCGATCGTATTCCTTATCCCACTGTTCTACATAGGCATGGGACACATGCTTGGTTGGCCGCTGCCCGGCATTTTCACCGACCATACCCACAGCATGACGCTCGCCCTCACCGAGCTCGTCCTGCTCATCCCCATCGTCTATGTCAACGACGCGTACTTTATCAACGGATTTAAATCGCTCGCGCACGGCGCGCCCACCATGGACGCCCTCATCGCCGTGGGCGCCACCGCTTCCATCGCCTGGTCGCTCTATGCCATGTTCATCATGGCCGACCAATTAGCCGCGGGCCAGGTCCACGAGGCCATGATGACGGGCATGGACAATCTGTATTTTGAGAGCTCAGGCACGATCCTGTCGCTCGTCACCGTGGGCAAATACCTCGAGACGCGCAGCAAGTCCAAAACCGGCGGCGCCATCGAGGCGCTGATCGACCTGGCGCCCAAGACTGCGACCGTCGTGGCGGAGGACGGCAGCGAGACCACCGTCGACGTCGACAGCATCCTTCCCGGCCAGGTCCTACGTGTGCGCCCCGGCGAGTCCATCCCCGTCGATGGCGTGGTGCTCGAAGGCAGCTCGGCCGTGGACGAGAGTGCGCTCACCGGCGAGTCCATCCCCGTGGAAAAGGCCGCCGGTGACACCGTTAACGCCGCCACGGTCAACCGCACCGGATCGTTTACCTTCCGTGCCACACGCGTGGGCGCCGACACGTCGCTTGCCAAGATTATCCAGCTCGTCGAGGACGCCAACACCACCAAGGCGCCCATCGCCCGCATGGCCGACAAGGTCGCCGGCGTGTTCGTGCCCGTGGTGTTCGCGATCTCGGCCGTGACCTTTGTGGTGTGGATGGCACTGACCGGCAGCGTAAACGAGGCGCTCACCTCCGCCGTGGCGGTGCTGGTGATCAGCTGTCCGTGCGCACTCGGCCTGGCCACGCCCGTCGCCATTATGGTGGGCACCGGCAAGGGCGCCGAAATGGGCATTCTGTTTAAGAGCGCCGAGGCGCTGGAGAACCTGCGTAGCGTGGGCACCGTGGTGCTCGATAAGACGGGTACGGTCACCCG
>CAJMRO010000084.1:0-7369 GCA_905215825.1 uncultured bacterium | reverse complement strand
GGAAGGTGTAGGTGGTGCCGTCCTCGGAGACCTCCCACTCGGTGGCGAGGCAGGGCTCGATGGACTCGCCGTCGTCGGAGGTCTTGACCAGGCCTTCGAGGATCAGGTTGAACACGAAGATGTTCTGCGGTTGCAAGCTTGAGTTCGGCGCCGACCCGAACACGCACACCTGCCCGGTGTGCCTGGGCCTTCCGGGCGCTCTGCCCGTGCCGAACAAGGCCGCTATTGAGTCCATCGTGCTTGCTGGTCTGGCCACGAACTGCGACATTGAGAAGCACAGCATGTTCTACCGCAAGAACTACATGTACCCCGACATGGCGAAGAACTTCCAAACCACGCAGGGGCCCGTGGCGTTTTGCATGCGCGGCCATCTCGACCTCGACGTCGACGGCCCGGCGGCGAAGGAGCGCACCGACATCGCGGGCCTTGGCGCAGGCGACACCTACGAGAACGTCACCGTGACCGACACCGGCTACACGGCGCACGTGGGCATCACGCGCATCCATATGGAGGAAGACGCGGGCAAGATGATCCACATCGGCGGCGATGAGGGCCGCATCGCGGGCGCCACGCATTCCCTTGTCGACTACAACCGCGCGGGCACGCCGCTCATCGAGCTCGTCACCGAACCCGACCTGCGCACGCCCGAGGAAGCGCGTCTGTTTATGGAAAAGCTCCGTCGCATTTTTGTAACGCTGGGCATTTCGGACTGCTCCATGGAGAAGGGCTCCATGCGCTGCGACGGCAACGTGTCGCTGCGCCGTCGCGGTGAGACCAAGCTGGGCACCAAGACCGAGCTCAAGAACCTCAACTCGTTCAAGAGCCTGCATGACGGCCTTGCCTACGAGATTTGCCGCCAGGCCGAGGTGCTCGAGGAGGGTGGCATCATCTATCAGGAGACCCGCCACTGGGAGCCCAGTCGCAAGCGCACCGTAGTCATGCGTGTGAAGGAGACGGCAGACGACTATCGTCTGTTCCCCGACCCCGATCTGGCGCCGTTCGATCTGGACGACGAATTCATCGACCGCTGCCGTGGCGAGATTCCCGAGCTGCCCGATGCCAAGCGCGTCCGTTTTGAGGCCGACTTTGGCATTAAGACGGCCGATGCCGAGCAAATCGCGGGCGACCCCGAGTTTGCCGACTTCTTTGAGGCCGCTGCTGCCGGTATGGCTGGCAAGGAGGCCCAGACGGTTGCAAACTTGCTGGTCAACGAGATGATCGCCTACCTTAAGGGTGCGGGCGTGTCGCTCGCCGAGTCCGGCATTGCGCCGGCTCAGGTGGCGGCGCTCGCCAAGCTGCTGGCGACCGATGCCATCAGCTCCAACCAGGCTCACGAGGTCTTTGAGGCCATGGCCCAGACCGGCGACGACCCCAACAAGATCGTCGACGAGCGCGGTATGCGTCAGGTGAGCGATGCCGGCGCGCTGCAGCCGATCGTGGACGAGGTGCTGGCAAACTGTGCCGATCAGGCACAACAGTATCGTGACGGCAACCAGAAGGTCATCGGCTTTTTGGTGGGCCAGTGCATGAAGGCGAGCCGCGGCAAGGGCAACCCGAAACTCTTCAACGAGTTGCTGAGAACGTCGCTCTCGTAAGCGGGAGCCCGGGAGCCCCGGCAGGGCGGGTGCTTCCTCAAAATTTCGAACAGTCCTGCGCAAGACGAAGGCCACATTAAGTGGCCTTCTTTGCGTGCGGAACTCATTTTGAGCAAGCACCCGCCCTGCCGGGGCTCCCGGGTTCTGCAACGACTCGGCCGTTCGGGTCAGGTGGGCTGAATGGAATTTGGTGAATGAGGGCGCCGTTGGCGCCCCCATTTTTTTGTGGATGTGGCGCAGGGACGGTCCCCTTGATCACATCGCGCCTCAAGATTTCCAAAAAGTTAACCTTTGTTGAACTTAATAGTTAGATAAACTAAACTATTTTCCAAAAGTGTGCCCGAGCAAACTTGTTTACTCGGGTGCTGAGGCACCGTGCCGCGTCCGATGCGGCAAAAGGGAGAAGCAACATGAAGAAGTCCACGTTTAACACCCTGCTTGTCGGTGGCGGTTTTCTGCTTGGCACGGCCGGCATCAAGCTGCTCACCAGCGCTCCGGTAAAGAACGCCTGCGTGCAGGGCATCGCGTGCGGTATGCGCGTCAAGAACTGCTACCAGGACATGGTCGAGCAGGCCAAGGCCAATGTCGATGACATGGTTGCCGAGGCGGCCTATATCACTCAGAGCGAGGCCGCTGCGGACAAGGCAGCCGAGTAACGCTCCCAGGCACAAACTATGAGATTCTCGATTATCAGCGAGATCCCCGGCAGGACCCGCCTCCAGTTGGCGGGTCCTGTGCCAGAGAGCGATCTCGATGCGCTTCTAAAGCTCAGCGGCGAAATCGATGGTGTGCGCAAGGTGCGCGTCTACGGCCGCATCGGCCAGATGGCGCTCGAATACGACGAGCCGCGCCGCGATGCCGTGCTGGCCGCCGTCGGTGCGCTCGACGCTCAGGCCATTGCCGACGCAAAGACGGGTTACGTGATGCAGCTTGAGCCACGCAAACACAAGCTCGTCATGGATCTTGTCACACTTATCGGCGCCCACTACGCGCGCCGCTGGTTCTTGCCGGCGCCTCTGCGTGCGGTGTTTGTCGTGGCCGGTTACATGGCATTTTTGCGCGCTGCCCTTCATGAGCTGGCGCAGCCGCGCCTGACCGTTCCTGTGCTCGACGCTTCGGCCATCGGCATTTCGTTCGTCAAGCGTGATGTCGACACCGCGGGGCAGACGATGTTCCTGCTTAATGTGGGCGAATTGCTCGAGGACTACACCCGCGCCATGAGCGAAAACGAGCTCATCAACTCGCTGCTCGATGTGCCCGACAAGGCGCAAAAGGTTGTCGGCGACACCGAGGTAAGCGTTGCCGCCACCGAGCTTGAGCCCGGCGATCTGGTCGCCGTGCGCACCGGCATGTCCATTTGCATCGACGGTGTTGTCGAGCAGGGGAGCGCCATGGTAAACCAGGCGACCCTGACCGGCGAGCCGCTGGCCGTCGAGCGCAGCGTGGGCGACGACGTGTTCGCCGGTACCGTCGTGGAAGACGGCGGCATCTTGGTGCGCGTGCGCGCCAATACGGCTCAGACCAAGCTGCGCTCGATCGTTTCGCTCGTGCAGACGGCCGACTCGCTCAAGTCCGAGGGCCAGTCGCACATGGAAGACCTCGCCAACAAGATCGTCCCGTGGAACTTCCTGCTCGCGGGCCTGGTTGCGCTTACCACCCGCAGTCTCATCAAGACCTCAGCGGCGCTGATGGTCGACTATTCATGCGCACTCAAGCTCACGGGTTCGGTCGCCGTCATGACCGCCATGAGCGATGCTGCCAAGATGGGCGTGATGGTCAAGGGCGCCAAGTACTTTGAGTCGTTTGCCAAGGCCGACACCATTGTCTTTGATAAGACCGGCACGCTCACCGAGGCGCAGCCGCGCCTGGCTTGCGTGCTGACGACCGATGGCTGGAGCGAGGACGAGGTCCTGCGCCTTTCCGCTTGCTTGGAGGAGCATTTCCCGCATCCGGTGGCACGCGCCGTGGTCAATGCGGCCCGCGAGCGCGGGCTCGAGCACCGCGAGCGCCATGCTGCCGTCGAGTACATCGTGGCGCATGGCATCGCTTCGTCCATCGAAGGGCGTCGCGCCATCATCGGTTCCGCGCACTTTGTATTCGAGGACGAGGGCGCGCAGCTCGAGTCCGACATCAAGGAGCAAATCGAGCTCCAGATGCAGGGCCTGTCGCCGCTGTATCTGGCGGTCGACGGCACGGTCGTGGGCGTGCTCGGTATCGAGGATCCGCTCAAGCCCGGGGTCCGCGAGGCCATTGCCGACCTGCATGCGCTGGGCGTCAAACATGTCGTTATGCTCACGGGCGATTCTGAACGCACGGCCGAGCGCATTGCACGCGAGGCGGGTGTCGACGAGTTTAAGGCCGAACTGCTGCCCGAGGACAAGTACGCCTACGTGGAGCAAATCAAGCGCGAGGGCCGTCACGTCGCCATGGTGGGCGACGGCGTCAATGACTCACCGGCGCTGGGCCTGGCCGACGTGGGGCTGGCAATGGGCGGCGGAAGCGACATCGCCAAGGAGGTCGCCGATATCATCCTGACCGATACGGATCTGGCCGCGGTCGTGCGCCTGCGCCGCATGAGTCAGGGTCTCGTTGATCGTCTGACGAGCTCCTATTCTAAGGTGATGCTCACCAACTCGGCGCTGCTGGCGCTCGGCATTACCGGCACGATTACGCCGCAGGCGTCGTCGCTGCTGCACAACGGCTCGACGATTGCCTACAGCCTGAGCAACGCGAAAGCGTACCTGCGCTAGCGTTTTTGCTTGAGTTTATGGCCTGCATTCGGACGGTGTTGCATCCGCCAGAATGCAGGCCTTTTGCGTTTGACCATGTGCTAGCAGCAATATATAGTGATGCTAGCAGAGATAGCAGGAGTCGAAGGTGAGGTTGAGATGGGTGCTGTTGGCGGCATGGCGCAGGTGAACGTTCGCGTTGATCGTCAGGTCAAGGACCATGCGGAGGAAGCGTTGCGGCTTTCGGGCGCCTCGCTGCCCGAGCTTATCAAAAAGGTCGTAGCGAAGGTTGCACAGGGCGGCGGTTCGTGCGAAGAGGTGTTGTCGGCCGTTGACGACCAACTGCCTAGTGCTGGTGCCACCTCGCCGTTTGCCGCATCATGGGCGGCGGCGGATCAGCTTTACGCGGACCTGGGCATCGCTGCGTCGCCTGTATCCGACGATCGCGGTTGGGACACAATCTATTCCGAAGTCATGGACGAGCGCTATCGCCAAAAGGGGATGATCCAGTGAGTGGGGCGCCTCTCAAGATCATGGTAGACGCCAACGTATGGGTTGATTCGTTTTGCGTCGACCATGCCGAGTCGCTTGCCGCGCGTGCGTTTATTGGTCAGGCGACGGAGACGGGGGCATTGCTGTTCTTTCCGGTGCATATCGCCAAGGACGTGCTGTACGTTGTCCAACACGAACTGAAGCGCAGCGTTCTTGCCAGCGGGGGAGCGCTCGACGAGGCGTCTGCCCGTGCAATTGGCGATGCGGCGTTGGCGTTTGTTCGGAACATGACCGAAAACGCCACGGCCGTGGGCGCTGATGCATCCGATCTGTGGCTAGCCGACAAATATCTGACGCTCCATCGCGATTACGAGGACAACTTGGTGCTCGCCGCGTGCAAGCGCGCACAGGTCGATTACTTGGTGACCAACGATCGCAAGCTGCTCGAACATGCCGATCTTGCAGCAAAGACCCCGCGCCAAATGATGCCGATTCTGGCTTTGACCGAACGCGGCGGCGCGGCTATCGGTTAACGCGAACTGTTTGCGGGCCTCTTGGACGACGATGCGCCAAGGGGCCCGCGTCTGCTATTTACAAAAGCTCGGCCTTAATGGCGGGACTTTCTGCGAGCTGCTCGGCTGCCTTTTCGTCAGAGCTGTCGAGTGCTGCCAGGCTGCGGTAGACCCACTCGTTGACCTGGGTGTTCTTGACGCCTGCGGTCTGCATAAGGGCGCCTACCTCGCGGATTGCTACGAGCAGATCGGCCTTGGGACCCGCGAGCTCGACCTCGATGCCGTGGTAGGCGGCCACGCCGCGGTTTTCGCTCACATGGTCGATAAAGCCCTCGACGGTCTCAAGCTGCTGGGCGAGAGCGGCATCATCGTCAGCGTCCAGCGTAACAAGGGCGTTCGAAACCGTGAGGGCGGGATGTCCGCAGGGGACAAAGCCTTCGATGACATCCATAGCTTCGGTAATGGTTGAACCCAGGCCTGCGAGGGCATTGACGAGTTGCTGTTTGGTATCCATAACGGTCCTTTCGACGGGTCAATTTTGCTTGGCGAAAATATACGTGACGCGATCGGTAACAAAAGTGCGAAGTGCGGCGCACATTGGGGTCTTCACAGCTCGTGCATAGAACAGCTGTCTGCCTTTAGAACGTGGTAAGATAACACTCCACAAGCGGGGCTCACCCCGCGTGTTCCTTGAAAAGTCGACGGTTATCGGGTGTTTGCAGGCCCAATGCCATCCAGACTTTCCCGACATTCGGGGGCGACTGGTTTCGACACGATAGCTCTGAGAGAGGAAGCAAGCCGAGGTCTCCTCGCCTCGTTAAACAGGGGTACCGTCAAATTGAATTGACAACAACTCTTCTTTTGAGCCTATGGCTCTCGCTGCTTAATTTATAGCGGCGCGTCAACCCGGTGATTTCCCCGACACCGGCGCGACGTCATTTTAGGGGAATGCTCCTGCGCACGTAATCGGTATGGCGCAGGCTAAGACCGAACCGGTTAGGACGCCGCGAGCGTGTCGCTGCGCGCAACGCGTCCGAGACAAAACCAGCGACTGAGCTTGGAGATGCCAATCAGGGGGCTTTCGTGGACCGGAGTTCGATTCTCCGCGCCTCCACCAACTGTTCAGTAGGCGAACATATGCAGGTGTCCGTCGTTAGGCGGGCGTTCGTATTGCTCGTCGAATAGAAGAAGCCGCTCCATACGGGGCGGCTTCTTTGCGTTCTAGGCCTGCGGCATGATCTCCTGCTCGCCGTCCTCGTCCATGTACGGCATGAGGAACACGCCGCCATGCTCGGTGGTAAGCAGCAGGTACTCGCGGTTGTGCTCGTCGCACACGATTTCCTGGCCGATGCCCTCGGGCAGGTCGTATATGGGGCCGTCCGTGCGGGCTTGCCTCACGGTCACGTCTTGCGCTCCCATGGCCTGCGACGCGCAGCTGGCGGCGGCCAGGACGATGAACAGCAGGACGACCGCCGCGAGGATGGGGCCGCACCCGCCGTTGCGCTCCTCGTCTGCGGGGCTCGGGTACGGCATGGCCTATCCCACCTTCACCAGATAGTCGTCGGCCTCTGGCTTGCCCGTGGCCTTGCCCACGGCGATGTAGCGCGTTGCGCCGCTGTAGCCCGTGTATCGGCCCCACACGTAGCCGTCGGCGATCTTGTACCAGTTATCCAGCGTCACGGTCTCGCCGCTGGAATAGTGCGCCACCTCGGTGCCGCCCAGGCCGGGGGCGTCGCGCACGCGCAGGTAGTCCACAGTGCAGCGGTAGGTGCCGCCGAAGTTCTCGGTCGTTTCCTGCTGCGCAGGCTGCGGCTGAGCGTGCCCGACATCCGCGCCATCGAGAGCGGCGAGAAAGCGCTGCCCGAGGCGGCGGCAGGCCAGCTCGACGTATTGCAGGGGGACATCCGCGAGAGCGAACAGGCGTATGCGATGTGCCGCGCCATCTGCGAGGACAGGGCGGAGTGGAACGGGCTGGATGTAGACCGGTACCAGTCCATCGTGCTGCCCGCAGACGACCCGCGCGAGAAAGCCCGCATCCCGC
>CAJMRO010000083.1:0-7406 GCA_905215825.1 uncultured bacterium | reverse complement strand
CGCGGCGGCGCTCCTCGGCGTCGCCCGCGTCGGCGGCGGCGCGGTGAGCCTTGTTGACGTTAAAGACCTCGTCGTGCTTGCGCCACGGGCCGACGGATTCGCCAAAGCTCATTTTAAGGCCGGCGATAAAGCCGCCGAGCCAGCCGATCGGCGCAAACTGCACTAGCGGGAACAGCGAGAACACCCAGGTCAGCAGGATGACTGCCGCCGCTCCCGCAAAGTTGGCAATCCAGTAGTCACGCTTGGTGATGACGCGCTTTTCGCACGCCCACTGGCCGCACAAAAAGCCAATGTAGATCGCAAAGAGAAAGAGCACCAGCGCAAGCACCACGAACGTCCAGCTCATGGGCGCTACTCCCCGTGATGGTGGCCGCAGCAGCACTCGTGGCCGTCGTCATGGCCGTGGCCGCCGCAGCACTCGTGGTCCTCGCCATGGTGGTGGCCACAACCGCACTCGTGGTCGTCGCCATGTTCGCCGCAACCGCAGCCTTCCTCGTGAGCACCATGCTCCTCGGGACGATACTGCGACCAGTCAAGACCGGCGGCGATGGCGTCGGCCTCCTCCTTGTAGAGCACCGTGATGGCCTGGGTGCCCAGCTTGGCGCCACCGATGGCATCGAGCATGTCGTAGAGCGTAAAGGCCACGTCGGCGCCGGGCAGCGCAAGCTCGCGGTCGTCGGCATAGGCGAGCGCCAAGCGCAGGTCCTTGATGAAGTGCTCGACCATAAAGCCGGGCTTGTAATCGCCGTCGAGCGCCTTGGGCGCCAGACTCTCCATGGCGCCGGACTTGCCGGTACCGCCCAGAATCATCTGACGGGTCTTCTCCAGATCGAGGCCGCTCAGCTCGGCAAACGCCAGCGCATCGGCCATGCCGACCATGCAGGCGCCCAGCGACACCTGGTTGGCGAGCTTGGCAGCCTGGCCCTTGCCGGCGCCGTCGAAGCAGCAGATGGTTGCCGCAAAGGTGGAAAGGATATCGCGGACCGGGGCAATGTCGTTCTCGGTAGCGCCCACGATAGCCGTAAGCGTGCCGGCGATAGCACCCGACTCGCCGCCGGTGACGGGGCAGTCAAACGCCATGCGGCCGGAAACCTGGGCGGCCTCGGCAATGTCGCGCGCCAGCTCGGGCGAGCTCGTGGTGAGGTCGATCAGGACCGCGCCGGGCTTAGTGCACGCGAGCAGGCCGTCGCCCGCCAGGTAGAGCTCCTCGACCTCGGAGGGATAGCCCACCATGGTAAAGACGACGTCGGCGTTCGCCGCGGCATCTGCCGGCGTATCGGCCCAGACGGCACCGCGCTCAACGAGCGCTGCAGCCTTGGACTTGGTGCGGTTGTTGACCGTGACGGGATAGCCAGCGTCCAGAATGTGGCCGGCGATGGGGGCACCCATAATTCCGGTGCCGATGAATGCGACGGAGAGCTTGTTTGCCATGAAACCTTTCCTTTTGGGTTGGGTGTTGTTACCAGGTTGAATACTCGGTGCCAGCGTTTGGGCTGTGAGTCGAGGGCGATTACGGACGCAGCGCTTGCCTACTGACCGCGCACGCGGCGGGCGATACGGTCGGAAAGCGACGCCTTGTCGGCGCGGTTCTTACCCCAAAACGCGCAGCCCACCATGCCGGGGCCCACGTGCGAGCCGATGGTGGGACCCACGGAGCCGCGAATGATCGTGACGTCGGCGCAACCCTCCTCCTTGCGGATGGCGGCTTCGAGCCAGTCACCATCCTTTTCGGCATCGGCCGTCATGATGGCGATGGGCATGGTGCGATCGGGCACGTAGTTCTCGCGGAACGACTTGAGGATGGACTTGAGCGCCTTCTTGCGGCCGCGGTTGACGCCGATCAGCGACAGCGAGCCGGCCAGGTCGTAGGAGAGCTCGGGCTTGACGTCGAGCTTTGCCGTGAGCTGCGCCGCCGCGGGAGGAATGCGGCCGCCGGCAGCCAGTGCGTCGAAGCTCTCGAGCGTAAAGTAGCCGTGCACGTAGGTCTTTGCCTCGTTTGCCCAATCGACCAGCTGCTTGGCGGTCAGTCCCGCCGAACGCTGGCGCACGGCCTCGAGCGCCAAGAGCGCACCGGTCGCGCAGGGCAGAGCGTTGTCGACCACGTAGAGCTCAAAGTTGGGATACTCGGCGCGCACGACATCTGCCGCCTGGCACGCGGAGTTGTAGCTCGACGACAGCGCCGAGGTAAAGCACAGGTAGACCGTGGGCGTGCCCTCTTTGGCGCACTCGGTAAAAAACTCGATATAGCGACCGAGCGACACAGCCGAGGTGGACACGCGGGCACCGGCGCGCATGCGGTCGTAGAACTCCTTAGGGCTCATGCTCGACCAGATGTCGTCTGTGCGCTCCTCGCCATCGATAATGAAAGGGAAACCCAGGATATCGACATCGAGGTTCGCGGCGACCTCGGGGCTAAAGTCGCAGCAGGTATCGACGACGATGCGGCAACGGTTCGAATGACCGGCGGATGCGGCCTTGTCCATCAAAGCGACTCCTTACGTAAAAAGGCGGCCACCCGCATGGGATGGCCGCCAACCGTTAACTCATGCAAGTTAACGTATTTTACTCGTCAAGTGTTTCGATGCGGGGCTTGATGATGCCATATCCACCATTCTTACGGTGATACACCACATTGATGAGACCGGTCGTCGCGTTCTCGAACACGTAGAAGTCGTGGCCCAGCAAATCGGTCTGCACCAGCGCCTGCTCCTCGGTCATCGGGGTGACATCGATGACCTTCTCGCGGACGAGCAGGTCGTCGTCCTCCTCGGGCAGCAGCAGGTCGGCCAGATCCTCAACGCGCTCGACCGGCGCGACATCCGCGGCACTGGCACCACCCTGGCGGTTGTCCACGACCTTGGTCTTGAACTTGCGCAGCTGGCGGGTGACCTTATCGGCGGAGAGGTCGATGGCGGCATACATATCTGCGCCGTGCTCGGCAACGCGAATCACCGAACCGCGGGCACGAGCCGTGACCTCGACGATTGCCGGGTTGGGGTTCGAGGGGTTCTTCTCATAACGAAGCACGACGTCGACTGTCATGGGCTCGATGTCGAAAACCTTGAGCGCCTCGCCGATTTTCTCATCCACATGCGCACGCAGAGCATCGGTTACCGTCGTCTTGCGTCCAGAAACCTTGATATCCATACGTGGCTCCAATCTGCCTCGGGGACTTACTGTACTGGCTATGTACCCATTGCCGTGCATTTAATCACGCGAATTCCCAAAGACCCGAATAACGACTGCTTGATACCGCATACCGAAGTCTCGCACTTTTCCGTGACAAAGTGCGCTATAGGAGGGGACCGGCGGCTTTGTATTTGGTCCCGAAAATTGGCTTTGACCTGCTGATTTTATTGGGATGAAAAAGCCGGGCTCCCCCATCGGGGAAGCCCGGCAGTGCGTGTTGAAACCGTGAAGAGGTGTCCTTTTCAACGTATAGGAGACACCACCCCTAGCAATAACTAGCTATTGAGTTTGTTAATGTCGTCGTCGGTGATGGCACCTTCCTGGCTGGACGATTTGTCCTCGGAGGATGCGGTCTCATTGTTGGAATCGGAGGACTCGCTGCCGGAGGACGTGGTCTCACTGGACTCAGAATCGCCCGGCTGCACGTTAGCGCCCGAAACCGTCTTAGTGGTGAGGTCGTAGGGCATCGTGCCATACCAGACAGAGTGGACCGCCTCGAGCGTGCCGTCGGCCGTAATACCGTCGAGGGCATCGCTCACGGCACGGCACAGTTCGTCATTGGACGAGAGGCCCACAACACCAAGCGTCGAGGGCGCCTCGAGCGCACCGACATAGGAGACCTCGCTCATCAGGCGTGCAAGGTAGCCGCCGGCCGTGGAGTCGCAGATCACATAGTCGACCTCGCCGGACTCGAGCGCCTCAAAGCACTCGTTGATGTTGGAGTAGGTCTTTTGGTTGGCGGTAATGCTCTGCTTGGCAAGCGCCTCCTGCGAGGCCGAGGACATCTGGACACCCAGAGTAGACGTGTTAAGGGTATCGGTGGAAACGCTTAGCGACCCACCATCGCTGGTTTTACCGAACACGGAAGCGGCATCGTACAGGCAGGTGCCGAGCGAGCTAACGTCCCCGTCTGTGGAGTTGATCTCGCCGATAAAGATATCAGCCTTTTTGTCGCCGAGCGCGGAACCTGCCGAGGACGCATCGACAAAGGCGACCTTAAGGCCCATGCGGCTTGCGAGGGCGCGGGCGGCGTCGACCGCATATCCCGTGAGCTCGCCGTCGGCGCCCTGCATGGCCTGCGGCGCATCGGAAGTATCGAGGGCAACCGTCAGGGTTCCGGGAGTGACCAGGGCATCGTCCGACACCGCCGGCGTGACCGTCTCGTACTCGATCTGGTCGATCGTGGGAGTCGTGAACGTAGACAGCGGGTTGAACGCGCATCCGCTCAGGCCCAAAACGGCGATGACCGCTGCGGTCCCAGCACCTAACCGAGCCGCGTGCATCAAGCTGCCCCTCACCATGTCCACTACCCTGCCTTCTGTGTCGTATACGATCCGTGCGTTGCGCGGAATATCAGGTTGTTCCCACCAGCTGACCTGGTATTTGACCCCACACTTGCGCACCGGGGTGTTTGCTCGGGAGGCCGCAGCCACCTTCACGACTGGCCCGCTCGCCCGCGAGGCGGTATTGCCCCAAAGAAAGTAGAACGGACGGTGCGGCTTACATCTAGGACGCGCCATGATCGCGCCGCGCGCACGCGGTCGCTTACGTGGATCCCTTTGACCGCGTCTGTCTTGGACTAGGACGGGCATTTCGTCCGCCCGCAACCACAGCCTGGCAGGAACGTAGCGCATTATAGCTAAGTTCAAGCTAAAGTTTAAGGTTAGGGGCGTTATTCGCATCGCGAGTACAGATTTCGCAGGTCAGGACGGGCCGCACGCGCTCTGATTGAGCCCGTCGCTCCCCTATGGAAAGCCCCAACACACCCGTCTTAGGGTGCCGTGGCCAAAAAATGGCAAATATGAGTACTGTTACCAATTTAGTAACAGGTAATTTTGGCCTCTCGGACAGATTTTGCGCTCAGTGCCGCCAACTTGATGCTTAGTTTTTCTACATTTGTTTATTATCTTCTTACTTTACGCCGCCTCCGAGTCCAAAATTCCTTGATTTTGCTGTTACTGATTTAGTGACAGTACTCATATTTGCCATATTTTGGCCAGGGCATATGATTAACCCCCTATTTTCGACGTGAATTAGACCGGCTTAAGCCCAAAACACGCCCGCAGCGTGTTAAATAGCGCCTCTTGCTTCTTTCTGCGAGCGTCAACACGGTTGCGATATCGCTTACTCATGCGCTGGTGGATGCGCCATGCGAGCGCTTCCATCGCTTCCATGTCACAGAGCATTTCGTTGTTGACCGTCGCGACCTCGATTCCCATAGTAATCAAGCCCGTGTTGCGCTTTTCATCATGGATACGTCCCCTCCGGGAGGAATGGCCCAGCTCACCGTTGTATTCCAGGTCAAACCGGGCTGTTTCCTGATACGCATCGCAAACTGCGTGCGACATCCCCGAGATTGCCTGCGCGCGGTCATCGAACTCAATCTTGTAGTCGGTCTTAAAGGGACCGCAGGCAAATCCGCCATAGGAAAACGGAAGCGAAAACAGAGCGAGCATGATGCACTCCATGGGCGAGCGCAGGTTTTCTGACAAGTAGGGACACAAACGCTGCAGTTGTTTGGCCGCATTCCCCTTGCATACCGCGAGGTAATCTGCCAGACGATCGGGCGTCAGCACCGGCTCAACCTCAAAGTAGCCCACATCTGCTGGCCGGTCCTTGTCCTTTGCAAGTTTATTCGTAACAGGCGAGGTGTAGGGAGGCAGATACTTCCCGCGGTCACTCAGCGAAATCTTAGAGCACAGCTCCTGAGCCAGGGCAAATGCCTGGATGCAGCCGACCTCGCGCGCAACGGCAGCACAAAGGGCCTCGGGAGATAGACTGTATACACCCGGCTCCACCTCTAGAATCGAGCCGGCGGGCAACTCGGAGCATACGGACCAGCTCACGCCAAGAATACGGCGGCGCTGCGCTGCAGACCCTACCAGCAAGCACAAATCCTCTTGCACCTCGCCGCTTGCGGCCCCAATCCGCACCAAATCGGGAAGATAGATGTCCTCGGTCGAGGGCGACGATGTGCGCAGCACACGGCGCTCTTCATCGGGATTAAGGTCCTTCCAGCTTATGTAGCCCATCTGCCGGCGCTCGGCGCGCATCATGCGTAGCGCCGAGGCGCCAGTTAGGATTACGGAAGCCGCTAGCTGCTCTTTTGTCGGTTTGTTGCACCACCTGATTGTTACCGCCACATGAATCACCCCTACCAAACGCGTGCGATAGCGAGGCCATCAACGGCCGTGGCACCGGCGCGCTTGAGTTCCGCCGAAGCCGCTGCCATCGTCGCACCCGTGGTGATAACGTCGTCGATAAGCAGCAGGCGGCGGCCGTGCACGTCCTCAACCGTCTCGTACATACCTCGGGCACGCTCGCGGCGCTCCTCACGACCGAGTTCGCGCTGGTCGCCATGCCCGTACTTGACGAGAGCATCGAGCAGAGGAACACCCGACAGCTCGCAAAATGGGCGCGCAATAGCCTCCATATGATCAAAACCACGCCGCCGAAACGCTGCCGCCGTCGCAGGCACAAACACCACCGCATCCGCACCGGAAAGCACGCCTCCGTAGCGATCGGGAGCTACGACCTGGGCATGCAGGGCGGTGTCGTAGAGCAGCTCCGCCAGATACGGAGCCAGACGTCGCTCGCCCGCATCCTTGTACGCTTTAATGATACGCGGCAGCGGATGCGCATAGACGGCGCACGCCAGGCAGCGGTCGAGCGCCTCCGCCATTGCCGAAGACGTGCCCTCGACCGAACACTCAGTGCACAGCAAATCCCCAAACGGGGCGCCACATCGGGTGCAGCTATGACGTGGGTCGATGAGCGTGAGCGCGGCCAGGCAGTCTTGGCAAATAAGCGCACCGGCGCGCTCGCAGCCGGTACATCGTGTTGGCGACAATGCCTCGAGCGCCTCGTACGTCGCGCGCTCGGCAAACGGTAGCAATTCGTCCGCAAACGGTAGGGCACCGGCACTCTGCAGACGGCTCAATATGTTCAGATGGCTCTTCAAGACACAACCCTCCCTACGCTCGATCGCAGGGAGGGTTGTTGATTCGGCGCTATGATACCCCGATGCGCTCGGGGCAAGGCAGGTTAAATCCGCTCGCGGGCGTTATTCGCCGGCGGGCGGTTGTGGTGCGGACGAAGACGGGGTCGAGCCCTCGCCACCATCCTGGCGCGGCTTGCGGGAACGACGACGGCGACGGCGCTTTTGACCCTGGTCGGCCGAGCCCTCGCCACCGCGATTCTCGCGCGGCTCGCGCTCG
>CAJMRO010000082.1:0-7522 GCA_905215825.1 uncultured bacterium | reverse complement strand
GGTAATGAACGGCAGGGCGTTGCGCTCGATGATAATGTTGAGCGCGTCCTCGTAGCGACCCTCGTCAACAGCCGCCAGGTAGGCGGGAATATCCTGCTGGATGGGGCAGCTCGTGCGGCACGGCGTGGTAAAGCAGTCGGAAAGCGGGCTCTTACCGGCGACCTTGCGATCGGGCAGCGGGCGCAGCGGCTTCTTATAGAGCGGGTTGGTAAGCGAATCGACCTGGATCGCGGTCACGGCGTCGAGAGAGACACCCTCAAACGGCTTGCCGTCCAGATCGGTAAACTCGCCGGCCATCTGGCTAAAGCGCTCGTAGCCACCAGGCTTGAGCACGTCGGTCGCCAGGGTGACGGGCCAAATGCCGGCATCGTACAGGGCGCGGATGTTGTAGACCGTAGCACCGCCGGAGTAGCTGATGCGCAGCTTGCCATCGAACTGCTCGGTAATGCGGCGGGCGGCCTCGATGGTCAGCGAGAACAGCGAACGGCCCGACATGTACATCTCGGTGGAGGGCAGCTCGTTCCTCGTCACATCGACGGGGAAGGTGTTGGTGAGCTTGACGCCAAACTCCAAACCGCGCTCGGCGCACAGGGCAATCAGGCGCTCGAACATGGGCACGGCATCGGCCCACTGCAGGTCCTCGCGGAAGTGCGTGTCATCGAAGACGATGTAGTCAAAGCCCAGCTCGTTGAGGCGCTGGCGGGCAAACTCATAGCCCAGCAGCGTGGGGTTGCACTTGATGTAGGTGTTGAGGCCCTTCTCGGTGATGAGGTAGGTCGCGATGCGCTCGATCTCGGCGGGCGGGCAGCCGTGCAGCGTGGACTCGGTAATGGAGTTGGAGACGCGCGCCGGGATGGACTCGACAAACGCAGCATCGACATGCTCAAACTTGTCCAGGTTAGCGAGCGCCCACGTGCGGCACTCGTTCCAAACCTCGGAGCCGCTGGCGTCCTTCATGCCCTCAATGTACGCATCGACCTTGGGGCTCTTAATGCCCTCCAGGTCATAGCCCACCGACATGTTAAAGACAAAGCCGTCCGGGCTGCCCAGGCCGTACTCGCGAGCGATCAGGTGGCAGGCGAACCATGCCTTCACGTACTCGGCAAAGGCCTGCGGAACCTCGAGCTCGGTCGACCACTCGCAGTTGTAGCACTCGTCCTGCGCCACAATGCAGGGCTTGTTAACGCACTTGGAGAGCTCCTCGCCGTCCATAACCTGAACGGTCTTAAGCTCAAAGAAGCGGGAACCAGCCACATAAGAGGCCACGATGTTCTGGGCCAGCTGCGTGTTGGGACCGGCGGCCGGGCCAAACGGAGTCTCGATGCGCTCGTCAAAAATGGGAAGCGCACCCTCCTGGTTGGTCGTGACCATCTTGCGCACGCCAAAGACGGCGCCCTGAGTCTTGTGCTCCTCGATGATCCAGTTCATCAGCTGCGAAAACGGGATCGGCCTCATGATGTCGCTCATAATGAGCTCCTCTCTGTAACGCCCGGCGAGACCGCGCGGCGGGCGCAAATACGGTGTAGCGCTAGCACAGCGCCGGCGACCCCGCGGAGGCCGCCTATACGCGCGTCGGATGCGGCGAAACATCCGACGCGCGTGAATCTACTTGTAATTAGTAGGCGCGATCGTTGAGCGTGCTCCAGAGCTTCTTGGACTCAGCCATGGTCCACGCGTTGATCTTGTCCTCATCAATCCCAACGAACTCGCGATCCTTGTACAGGACGCGGCCGTTGATGATGGTGGTGCGGCAGTTTTTGCCCATCATGCCAAAGAGCATGTGGCCGTCGATGTTCTCCTCGCTCAGCGGCGTAAAGGGCTTGTAGTCCATGACGATGACGTCGGCGGCAGCGCCGGCCTCGAGCACACCGAGCTTGCGATCGAAGTACTTGCTCGCCATCTTGGCGTTGTTCTCGAACAGCATGGTCATGGCCTCGCACCAGCCCACGTTGGGCATGGCGGCGTTGTGGCGCTGAATGATCAGGAAGACCTTAAGGCTCTCGAGCATATCGTGGGTGTAGGCGTCGGTACCCATGCACACAGGAATGCCGCGGCGGAAGAATTCGAGCACGGGGGCGCAGCCCACGGCGTTGCCCATATTGGATTCGGGGTTGTTGACGAGCCAGGTGCCGGACTCCTTGACGATATCCATCTCGGCAGGCGTCACGTGGATGCAGTGGCCCAGCATGGTGTCGGGACCCAGCAGGTTGTGCTGCAGCAGGCGCTCGACGGGGCTGATGCCACCGCGGTTGAGGCGGGAATCCCACACGTCGTTCATGCCCTCGCACACATGGATGTGGAAGCCGGTCAGGCCGTTGTTGGCCTCAGCCATCTTGTCCATGGTCTCGTCCGACAGCGTAAAGGTGGCGTGACCGCCAAACATGGCGGCGATCATGTGGTTATCGTTATCGTGACGCTCCTTGGCGGCCCACTGGGCAAACTCGGCGTTCTCGGCAATGGCCTGGTCGCATTTTTCCTGGCCGCGGCGATCAGAGACCTCGTAGCACAGGCACGAACGCATGCCCAGCTCCTGAGCTGCGTCCTTAATGGTGAAGAGGCTTCCCGGGATCTCGCAGAAGCTCGCATGGTGATCGAAGATCGTGGTGACGCCATCGCGGATGGAGTCAAGAATCGTGGCATAGGCGCTGGCCTTGGTGCCGTCGAGCGTCAGGTTGTCATCGATCTTCCACCACTGCTGCTCAAGATTCTCCAGGAAGTTGGTGGGGTTGCAGCCCTTAATGGCAAGGCCGCGGGCCAGACCCGAGTAGATGTGGGTGTGGCAGTTGATAAGTCCGGGCATGATGAGGTTGCCCTGGGCGTCGACGTACTCGGCATCCGGGTACTTGGCCTTGAGCTCGCACTCGGGACCTACTTCGACGATCGTATCTCCGTCAATGGCGACCGCACCGTTTGGAATGAACGGGGTCTGAGCGTTGCGAGTAAAGACGGAACCGTTAGCGACCAGAAGCATGGATGCTCCCTTCAACATCAGGGGCGGGGTTTGACACCTCTGACATGGCGGAGTGCGAAGCGCCGGCCTACACCGGAAACGGGCCCTCTCCCGTCAACGCTTCACCAAAGGGACAAACCCTTTGAAGTGCGGCTTGGCGCCGCATGACGTCGGCGGACGAGGCGATGCGTCCGCCGACGAATAGCACCGAATTGGTTACTTCTTGCTCTCGGGCAAGACCAGATCCACGGCAGCGTCCTTGGCAGCATCGATATGCTGAGCCACGACCGGCGTCTGCGGAAGGATCAGGTTAAGGACAATGGCCATGATGGCGGTGGGGGTTACGGCATTGGAGCCGATGACGGTGGACACCCAGGCGGGCATACCCTCGCCGGCAAGGCAACCGCTGGCCATCCAGATACCCAGGCCAAAGACGACGGAGGTGCCGACGATAGTGGTAGTGCGCTGCGTGAGGCCCTCGCGGGTGAACATGCGCACGCCGTTCATGGTGATGGTGCCAAAGACGCCGACGGTCGCGCCGCCGATGACGGGCTGCGGGATAGCGGAAAGGACGGCAGAAAGCTGCGGGAACAGGCCGGCGATGGCAAAGACGGCCGCGATGATCACAAAGACCCACTTGTTGACGACCTTGTTGGAGCAGATGATGCCCACATTCTGGCCAAGGGCGCTGGTGGGAAGACCGCCCAGCAGGCCGCCGACCATAGAGGTGAGGCCCTGGGACACGATAGCGCCGGAGAGCTCACGCTCGGTGGGCATACGGTCGATGGAGCCCAGGCAGGCGGCGGAGACGTCACCGATAACCTGAATAGCAACCATGGGGAACACGACGGCGAGGGTAATGCAGACCTCGGGATCAAACTCGAGCGCGTAGGGCATGAGCTTGGGAAGGGCGAAGACCTGAGCGGTGGCGACGCTGGAGAAGTCGATCATGCCAAAGGGGATGGAGACGATCATGCCAACGATCATGCCAAAGAACACGGATCCCAGCTTGAGCGTGCCCTTGCCAAAGTTGGCGAGCGCAAAGACCACGGCGAAGGTGATAAGAGCGACGCACCAGGCCTGCGGGGTGCCCCACAGCGGCGTACCCATACCGCCGGCCATATACTTGACGGCCGTGGGATAGAGAGAGACGCCAATGGAGAAGATGACCGTACCGGTCACGACGGGTGGGAACAGCCACTTGATCTTGCTGTAGGCCAGACCAAAGAGGACCGCGACGGCGCCGCCGACGATCTCGCCACCCAGCAGCGCACCAAAGCTAAAGCCCGAGGCACCCATGGCCTGCAGGGCCGGCAGGAACGCGAACGAAACGCCCATGACGATGGGCAGGCCGCCGCCGATGCGACGGAAGGGAGCGAAGGCCTGAAGGGCCGTATCGATCGCCGAAAGAATGAGCGCGACCTGGATGATGTCGGTGCTCTGCTGGCTATTAAAGCCGTAGACGCCGGCCATGATGACCGCCGGGGTAATGATGCCGGCAAACGATGCCAGTACGTGCTGAAGGGCACACGGGATCATTTCCTTAACGGGAGGCATGCCTTCGCGAGTGAACAGGGCTTCAGTGCCGTTCGTAACCGTCTCCTGGGTCATTTGACCACCAATCCTCGAAGTAGTTGTTTTCGCATCTAACGCTCTATTGTGACGCAGTGCGGGGTTGAGGTTGTGCCTTCATTGCATATCGTATTAAAGATGATTCTCATTCTCAATAATAATTTTTTGTTATCAGACTATTCTTCAGCTGAATTAACGCATTTCCGCAGGTCATGAAAGTGTCTGGTCAAAATAACATCTAACTTTTCTTTTGGTCAACCGTTTACCGCCAAATATCTACCGCTCATCTGTATTACGCAATGTACCTGCGGATATACGAGATGATGGGCAGCGTGTTACCATGAGAAAAAATTGTTATGAACATTTCCGATTTCACTCAAAGGAGTTGCCCGTGAACGAGACCGTACGCCGCTTTTTGCCGATGGTCGATTTTCTGGAGCAGATACTCGGCAAAAACAGTGAAATCGTGCTGCACGATTTCTCGGATCCCGACCACGCCATCGTCGATATTCGCAACGGCATCGTGAGCGGCCGCAAGGTCGGCGGCCCCGCCACCGATCTGGCGCTCAAGATCATGCACGACCCCAAGTATCGCGACCTGCCGTTTATTACGGGCTACGAGGGGCGCGGTGCCGGCGGCAAGACGTTGGAGTCAGCGACGTACTTTATCCGCGAGAATGACGAGATCGTCGGTATGCTCTGCGTCAACACCGACCTTTCCACAGTACGCTCCATCAACGCCATGGCGCAGCAGCTCATGGCGTGCTTCGACGCAGCGCCGACGCGCACGGAGCCCGCCCCTATCGAGGTCGAAAGCCTTTCGGAGTCCACACAGGAGCTCATCGACCGCAGCATTGCCGAGTTGCTGAGCGCGCGCGGGCTGGATGTAGCGTCGCTTGGTCAGAGCGACCGCGTGGACGTCATTCGCCACCTCAACGGCAACGGGGTGTTCATGCTCAAGGGCGCCGTGGCCTGCGCCGCCACCGCGCTGGGCATCTCGGAGCCCAGCGTCTACCGCTACCTGCAAAAAGTTCGCAAGGAGGGCTAACGAGCAAAATGGAGCGCGGCTCCACAAGCGACCCGTCACTTGACAAAAGACCCTGCAGCTCGCACGCGCTGCAGGGTCTTTTTGCATGTCATGTTTAGTTGTGGCCAACGCCTTAGAGAGCGGCGACGACCTCGATCTCGACCAGACCGCCAGCCGGAAGGGCGGCAACCTGGAAGGCGCTGCGCGCGGGGAACGGAGCCTCGAACTTGGAGGCGTAGATCTCGTTCACGGCAGCGAAGTCGGCGATGTCGGCCAGGTAGACCGTGGTCTTGACGACATCGGCAAAGGTGGCGCCGGCAGCGGTCAGCAAGGCCTCGACGTTGGCGAGGGACTGCTTGGCCTGGGCCTCGACGCCCTCGGGCATCTTGCCGGTCGCGGGATCGATGCCCAGCTGGCCGGACAGGAACACCATGTTGCCGGCCTGGATACCGGGGGAATACGGGCCGATGGCTGCGGGTGCGTTATCGGAAGACACGACGGTCTTGCTCATGTTTATCTCCTTACGATCAGTTGAGAAAGCGTGAGCGCGGCGTTCACACCGGGAGGCACAGTTCGGTCTGAACACCGCGCTTGATTGGGATGGTACTCAAGGTTTCCGCGTAATGCAAGATTATTATCACGCTGCGAGAATATTTTATCGCCCAACGGCGCGTACGGGCCGATGAGCGGCGTGACTGGCGACCTGCCTGAAAACTGATCCCTTTTCCCGAGAGGCTGCTGAAGACTTTGTCCTGCTTAGGCTGTGGGCATCGTCCACCGCAACGGCACCACTATACTTTTGAGTATCTGAGCATTTTGAAAGGCAGGATATGCCCGCAACCGCCAGCCGAACCACCAACCGCAGGCCCGAGCTTTTGGCCCCCGCCGGAGGCCCGGAGCCCTTTGCCGCCGCGCTCGCCGCCGGGGCAGACGCCATCTACTGCGGTATGGGCAGCTTCAACGCCCGCCGCAAGGCAACGAACTTTACCGACGAGACCTTTGAGCAGGCCTGCCGCGCCGCGCATCTAGCCGGCTCGCGCGTCTACGTCACGGTCAACATCGTCATCAAGCAGTCCGAGATGAGCGATGCACTGCAACTCATCCATCGCTGCTCCACGCTGGGCGCCGACGCCTTCATCATCCAGGACTGGGGCCTGTTCTTTGAGGTCAAGCGCACCATGCCCGGCATCGAGACACACATCTCGACCCAGGCGAACATCCATGACGACCGCGGAACCATCTGGTGCCGTGAGCAGGGCGCCGACCGCGTGACCCTCTCGCGCGAGCTTTCCATCGACGAGATTGCCACCATTCACGACGCTGCGCCCGATGTTGACCTTGAGGTCTTTAGCCACGGCGCCATCTGCTTTTGCTACTCGGGTCTATGCCTGCTGTCGAGCTTTGCCATGGCGGGCCGCTCGGCCAATCGCGGCATGTGCGCTCAGCCTTGTCGCCTGCCTTACGAACTAATCGACGAGAACGGTCGCGCGCTCTCCCCCGCCGGTCGCGAGCGCGCGCTGTGCCCACGCGACACCAACACTTCGCAGCTTGTTCTCCGTCTGTATGACGCCGGCGCCGCATCGCTCAAGCTCGAGGGCCGCATGAAGGCGCCTGATTACGTGTATTCCATCGTCGACGTGTATCGTCATCAGATTGATGACATGCTTGCCGATGTTTCGACCTCTAAGGATGAGGATGCCGCCCGCCAGCGCCAGCTCAAGCGCTGCTTTAACCGCGACTTTACGCACGCCTATCAGGACGGTACCTCGGGCGACGAGATGATGAGCTACGAGCGCTCCAACAACCGCGGCCAGATCGTGGGCACGGTGCTGGGCAGCCGTCTGGCCAACCGCGATGTGCGCGGGCTCAAGCCCGACGACCGCCGTCGCCGCGCTGCCATCGCCCGCATTGAGTTGTTTGAGCCCGTTGGCAAGGGCGACCTGCTGGAGCTTCGCCATGACGATGAGTTCGAC
>CAJMRO010000081.1:0-7706 GCA_905215825.1 uncultured bacterium | reverse complement strand
GCCGCTGCCGCCCACCAGCGCCATGATCGGCGCGGTGCCGGCCTCGTCCTGGGAAATGGTGGCGTCGTCCGCGACGATGAGCCAGTAGCCACAGGGCAGCTCGGCCGCCGTGCCCGCGTTAAGGGCCACAGACTTGGCGCCAGAGCTCTGGAGGGAACGAGCGAGCTGTGCGCTCAGCGCGCTCGTAAGGTGGGAATCGGTGTTGAGCCACTCGGCAGCTTCCTGCGCGGTGGCCTGGGAATTGGGCATGCCGGCGCTGTGCAGCACTGGCAGCGCGGCGTCGCGCGCGGCGTCGCTTGCCCAAGCGAGGTCGGTGGCGATCTTGGCGTCGCTGTCGCCGTCGACGACGTTGGCGCTAAAGATCTGGTAGGCGTCGTAGCTGCTCGCCACGGTGCCGCTCACCGTGATGGAACCGGTCGAGGTCGGCGCGGCCTGCGCGGATGCGGGGAACACAACCGCGCAGGTGCCGATCAGGAGGGTAAGCAGCGCAAACAAGATCGGGAAGGAGCAAACTTTCTTATTCACGACGCTCGCCTCCCTTCGCATTCGCCTTGCGACGAATGTGCATCCAGGCCGCAGCAGCGCAAAGCGCCGCCGCGCCGGCAAGGTACGTCAGAGTGACGCCCGACATACCAGAAAGGGGCAAAGAGGTGGAGTAGGTGTTGGTGAAGGTGGGGCCGTGCTCATTGGGATTGTTACTGTCAAAGACAATGGGCTCCTGGTCGTCGATAGAATTACCGCCAGCGTCCTTGATCTTGGTGTAGGTTACCGTGGTGGCCTTGATTGTTCCGTCTTTTTGGTCCGTCATCGTGACATCAAATCGATAGACCGACTTGTCGTACTTGTAGTGCGAGAACAGCGAACCATCGGTTTTCTCGCGCACAAAGTACCTGAAGGTCTTGGAAGCGCCACGGCCCGGAACATCAGTATCATTCTTCTTCAAGCTGTCAAGCGTGTAAGTAATCGCGGGGAAGTCCTTGGTCTGAGGATTGCGGCCACCGGCAGTGGTCGAGACGGTCTTGACGCTGTCGCCCGTAAAGCTCTCGTTATCCGCAAACTCGAGCGTAAACTCCTTCATCTCGCCACCCTTAACGACCTTAGTTGCCTTAGGGACCCAGGAACCATTCGAATCGTACGAGGTGTATACGTTGGTGAAGGTCTTACCCTCGCCGGGGCCGACAATCGAATAATAGCCCTCAGTAGTATCTCGTTTCACAACAACGTTCTGGGAGTAAGTTTCGCCCTTGGGATGCTCGACCGCGCTCACGTTTTTGATCTCGTAGTTATGGATTTTGAGCTCTGTGGTCTTGTTCGAATCGTCCCGAGTCGGAACATGCATGAGCACAGTCGTGTTGTCTTTGACTGTCACCTTAATCTCGTACACGGCGGGGTCATATGTGATGTCGGAAACCTTTCCGGCATTTTCGGCTAGGTAATATGTAATCGTGTCAGCCGTACCGCTCGCTGCGAACTGCTCACCAAGGTTAAACGTGATGTTGCCGCATGCATCATTATTTGCTGTTCCTACCTTAGTGCAAGCGTCGCGATTGAATGTCCCATTAGTGAAAGGATCATCCGAACCCTTGCGGTAGACCGTAAAGGAGAACTCCCCATCTTTGAGGTCGCGGCCGTTCAGCTCCTTTGACGCCTTCAGCTTAAGGCTCGGGTAGACATACGTATCCGCAGGCACGCCTAGGTACAAGTCGCCATTCGACATGATTCCGCCGCCATGGTCCCAGGAATAGTTGCCCGTGATGAAAGTTCCGGCAGCTTCCTGCGCTTTATTCGCTTCATCACTTCCAGCTGTGACACCCGAAGACAGACCGACGCTCCGATAAATCTTCACGCCGCCATTGGCAGGGATATTGATAGCCTCATAGAGTTCATTGTTATCACTGGGTTCTTTGTTATCACTGCGTTCTTTGCTTCCCCAATACTTGGCATCTCCGCCGCCGAGCATCTTGCCGATTACTGCCGCAATCGGATCAGTATGGCCAGCCTTTGCCGCAAGGAAGAAATCGGCATGACCGTTCTCGCGAAACACCTCCGAGTTGTATGCATCTTTATCTTGATTCTTGTCATGACCACCACCTGAAAGATGGGGCGTAACGTCATTGCCGGAATTGTTATCTTTTTTGTAAGGTTTATTCTTATGGCCTTCGATATCATACTCAGCGCCGGCAGATGAGTTGCCAAAGATTGCCGTGCCCTCAGTGTTCGTTACCAACGTCTTGCCCGTGGGGCAGACTGCAACGCCACCGCCGTAGCCACCGGCTGTATTGCTGCTTATATAGGAGCTATAGACAAATAGCCTGCCCGCATCAGATGGGGTCTCATTACAGCCCTGGACGAAGATGCCGCCTCCGCCCCAGTCAAAGCGAGACATGCAGTGGTTATTAGTGATGTAGACTTTGCTGCCTGGAGTGCCGTTAATCATCGCGTCAACCTTCTGGCCCACTCGGATGCCGGCACCTTCAGATCGGTAGCTCACGTTAGAGGCAATATATCCTCCCTTAATGTCGAGCCATGCCATACCTCCTTGCTTAAGATTGGTAACGTAAACGCCGCCGCCAGCTTCCTCGGAATAGTTGCCAGTAATCTGGCCACCGGAAATGGTGACATGGGCGCCGCTATTGGCAGCAAGCCCAGCGCCGCCATGACAACCATTGCCATCCTCACTACAGAATTTAGCCATTCTATTATTCGTGATATAGCCACCAGAAACGGTCACGATGCCGCCCTCGGCCATAATGCCGCCACCGAGTCCCCAGTTGAGTGTGCTATTACCGGAGATTATGCCATTAGTTATGGTGACCTCGGAATAACGGGCATACACACCACCGCCACTATAAGCGCTGTTGCCGGCAATTACGCCGCCATTCAGACTAAGGGTCGAGGCGACGCCTTTGTCGTTGGATACCATAATGCCCGCGCCGATACTCGAGCCAGAAGCGCCGCAAATGTATCCGCCGCTCATGTTGACGGTAGAACCGTTCTCGGCATAGATGAGGTTGCCGACGCCGCAGCCCTCTTTCTGCGTAAGCGTACCGCCCTGAAGGTTAAACTTGCCGCCCTCGTAGACGTTGATGAGCTTCAACGTGGACCCCTTGGACGCAGTTGAGACAATTGCACCCTTGATGTTGGCCTCATGTGTTTCAAGCGTTTCCGTTGTGCCCGTATCGTTAGCGGACGACTTGGTTACGTAATAGGTGAGCAGGGTCGGGATGTTATCTATGTCATATTTGACCATGGCATTCTTGCCATAATAATCGCTAGTAAACTTCTGGCCTTGATCATCCAGCTTCTGACCGGGAGTGACCTTTTCAGCATCCTGATTAGAATCATCCTTGATTGTAAACTCGGCACCATTACTCACATTGAAAAGCGGCCTGTTCTGGTTTTCGCCCGAGTGCTTTATCTTGCAGCCATTAAGATCAAGGGTGATATTGCTACCGCTCTTATTGAGATTGATTTGGCCGTTGTACTCGATGTTCTGCATCAGCTTGAAACTGGCGGACTTACCCGCCTGAACACCCTGAAGTTTACTGCAAAGTTCATCTTTGTTAGTTATTTCCCCGGCAGCCGCTCCAGTTTGCTCGTTTTCCGCAACCGCAGCAACGGTTTCACCATCCGAAGTCGTTGTACCCTCGTTCTGCTGCTCTTCCTCGGACTGTCCCTCAAGCTGGGCATCGTCGCCAGGCTCGTCGCCCTCGGTCTCGTCACTATTCCGGTTTTTGGCGTCTTTGCCCGTGGAATTGTCTGCACCGGCCTCCTCGCCCAAAGTGTTCTCGTCTGTACCGGCGTCCTCGCCCAAAGCGCCCGCGTCTGCAACGGTCGCCTTGGTAGAAACCGTCTGGGCATCGTTGGCAATAGCCTGCGAGATCGGAGGCATGACGAGCGACAGTACCAGGCTCAAGACGGAGGCTCCGCACAAAACGCCTGCCAGTACGCGACGCGTCGCTTTATTACTCTGCTTAGAATTGTCTGAATTCGCTTTCGTCGATGTCTCCTCCCCAAGAGACCGCGATCTTGCTCTTTCACTATCAAACGTATCTGCGCAATCTGTAATTGCACACGCTTAATAATCCATATTGTAGCAATTGTTTGAACATCTAAGCAAGAATACCGATAGTTTTGTAGCGAATTCTCAATTCTCTTGACATTTGCTCGGATTAACCTTCGTTTATTCGCTCTGAAATATCTGTTTCTACTGGTAATTAAGTTAGTTATCAGTTTTTTAATAGCATTTTATTTATTTGCACAACATTTTGCTCAAGAGCAAACATCTTGTGAACAGTCGAAAATCGACCGTGAACGGTAAGTCATTAACCGGGAGGAATAGACTACCAAATTGATGGGAATATCTTTAACTCATCGGTGGTTAGAAGCATGATGTTCAGACAACCAAATTTGAATTTGCGCGCAGTTTTTAGGCATCAATTCGCCCAAATCGCCTGAGGCCACCACAAAGGTGCCTGCCCCCCCCTTGTGGCGGTTCTCCCCCGGCGCTACAGCAGATGCTCCTCGATAAAGATCGCGATGCCGTCTTTGTCGTTGCTGGCGGTTACAAAATCGGCGGCGGCACGGGTGGCATCGCTGCCGTTTGCCATGGCCACGCCCACGCCGGCGTCAGCCACCATGCAGGTGTCGTTGTCCGCATCGCCAAACACGCAGATGTCCTGGAGCTCCATGTCGTTGAGCTCCGCCACGCGCACAAGGCCGCGCGTCTTGGACACGCGCGGATCCATGAACTCGTAGAGCCGCTGCGTGGTTTGCAGAGCCGCCGCCTTAACGGTGTCATCGGCAAACGTCGACGCCCGCTCAATCACCTGCGGCATCACCTCGGGCGCCATGGTAAACATCACCTTGGGCTGCGGCTCGCGCAAAAACTCGGCAAAGTCGACCACCTGGTAGGGCACACCATCGACGCGCGACAGGTGCTCGACGCACACGTTGCTCTCGGGCACGTAGAACACGCCGTCTCGGGGGCAGACGGGTGTTGCCGGAAGGTCCGCCATGTGCTTGCAGATGCGCGCGATGGTCTCGCCCGGCAGCGGATAGCTCAGCTCGTTGATGTCGTGCGCGCGGTCGATGACCTCAGCGCCACCGCAGCCCACCATCACGTCTACCAGGCCTTCGATGCCCCAGAGCTCGTACATGGCCTCGGTCGCGTGGGCGTCGCGCCCGGTGCACAGGCCAAAGAGCACGCCGCGCTCGCGCAGGGCGCGGATCGCCGCCACGGTGCGCGGGGACACCGTGTGCTGGCTCGTGAGCAGAGTGCCGTCGATATCGCAGAATACGGCTTTGATGTGGCTAAAGGTGGTGTCCATGGGGGCCTTTCTGGGTTGTGCGACGGTGTGGGGTGTATTCGTGAACGGCGTACATGGTATACCAAAGCGCAGGCGCGGCCCGTCAAAGCAAAAACCACCATAAAGGTGCCTGGCCCCTTTGTGGTGGCCGGACTCGCAGGGTGGCCTGGCCCGAGGCGCAAACCATCACAACATTCGACGTTTTTCGACAAAATCGCGATTTTCATCGAATGTTGTGATGGTTTTTACTGCCTTGCGGCACGATCCAAATGCCGGCGGCCAAACAGCAGCAACGCCGCGGGAACTGCCGTCACGACCGCGCCCGCTCCGATGAGCGTCTGTTGCACGCCAAATGTCGCCGCCAGCCACGGGGCAATCGCCAGCGGCGCCACGCCGGCAAACATATTGCCAAAGCCCATGACCGAGTTGACGCGACCGAGCCGCTCGAGCGGCGCCGTCGTTTGCACGATCGTGTTGTGGAGCGGGTTGACGATGCCCCAAGCTATGCCCAGGGCAATCTGGCCGACGAGGGCCACGCCCACGTACGGTGTCCCCACATAGAGCAAACTTCCCAGGCCCACGGACATAAGCGCCACAAGCAGCGTTTTAAGGTTGACCAGGTGCGGCGGCAAGCGGAGCGCGACCACGGCGCCCAGCACCGCGCCCACACCGCTGGCCGACGAGAGCCAGCCCATCCACTCGACACCGACATGCAGAATATCACGGTAGAAGAACGACTCCAGCGGATCGAAGGCACCGTAGCCAAAGTTCGAGAGGAAGATGATGCAGAAAAGTAGCGCGAGAACGTTGTTGGTAAAGACTGTCTTGATGCTGGTCGCGAAGGTTGCGCGGGTGGTCGTGCTGGGGTTGGAGCTTTGTCCCGCACGCTCCCCTTCCTCTGCCAAATCGGCATCCGCATGCCCGGCGACATGGCTGGTCTGCGGTCTAAAGCCCCAACCGGCGACGAGCGCCAGCACTGTAAAGAGCATCATGAGCACAAACACCGCGCGCGACGACGCGGCCGCCGCGACAAAGCCGCCCAGCGTGGGGCCAACGATGATACTCACGTTTGAAAACATGGCGATGGCGGAGTTGATGTCTTTGAGCTCGACGGGGTCGTCGGTGAGGTAGGCCGGATAGGATGTGGCGATGGGCTGGGCGAACCCCATCACAAAGCCCAGGAGCACCGCGCCGGCAAGAACTGTTTCGGTAGCGCTGCCAAAGACGATGATCGCCGCGCCGGTCGCCAGCGTGCTGATGACGCTCAGCAAGAAATGGCGGCGTGGGCCCAAAGCGTCAAGCGCCGCGCCACCCGCAAAGGACCCCAGAATCACGAAGACGTTCATAAAGAGGACTGCCAGCGATGTCGCGACGACCGAAGCGTCGTCCGCATAGGTGAGCGTTCCGATGACGCCGATAAAGTAGCTGGTCTGAAAACCGGTGTAGATGAGAAAGCGCATCGCCACCAGGCGCTTGGCCTGCACGGACAGCGAAGGTTGAGGCTTTGAGAAAAGAGGGGCGAGCATGGAGACTCCTTGTTTCATACAAATGCGGACGGCGGGCATTCGCCACCGTCTGTCAAATCAATCTATCCGCATGAAACATTAAGGACGCATCAAGCCCCTTCTCTCCGTTTTTCGCCCGTCATGAACTACTTGGTAGATTGTAAGACATGTCCCACACATCTACCAAAGCAAAAACCACCACAAAGGTGCCTGACCCCTTTGTGGTGGAAATGGCGTTTGCCCAGATAAAACCTGCCGAAATAAACCTGTTCCTATTTGGCATGTTATGGCAACGCAGCGAGCCGGTTCCAAGTGCCCCAGGTCGCCCCGAAAGAGGAGCGACGCGTACTTTGGTACGCGAGCGACGGCTTGAGGGGCGAGATGGGGTGCTTGGGGCCGGCGCAGCGTCAAGCCTGAAGGTGATCTTGGATAAGATCACAGATGGCTCGGGCGTCGTTGATGTTGATGGCTCGGGTCGCGAAGCCGGCGTCGAAGGCCTGACGCGCCAGGGCTTCGTTGCAGGCAAGGGCCAGCGTGTGGCCATCGACCAGGTCGAGCGAGCTCTTGCCGCGCAGACGGTCGACACCGGAGCGCGCGACCACGATGTTGTCGAAGCCCTCGGTCTTGTAGCCCTCGATGATCACCACGTCGACATCGTTGTAGCGCGACAGCAGCTCGCGCGCGGGCATCTCGTCCTCCTCGCGCGTGTCGGCGTATTCCGCCCAGCGCGTGGCGCAAATGAGGCCCACGTGTTTGGATCCGGCTTGGTGATGGCGCCAGGTGTCCTTAGCGGGCACATCGATATCAAAGCCGTGATGCCCATGATGCTTGAGCGAACCCACGCGCAGGCCGCGGCGGGTGAGCTCGGCAATGACCTTCTCGACGAGCGTGG
>CAJMRO010000080.1:0-7938 GCA_905215825.1 uncultured bacterium | reverse complement strand
GCTGTGGCTACCGATAGCGGCACGCAGGCCTGTGTTATGGCGCCCACGGGCGTGCTGGCGCGCCAATATGCCGATAAGACCGGCCCTCTGCTCTCGCAGGCCGGCATGTCCTGGGCGCTCCTGACGGGTGCCACGCCGGCCTCAGAGCGCGAGCGCATCCATGCACAGCTGGAATCGGGTGAGCTTGACGTGCTCTTTGGCACCCACGCGGTGCTTTCGGATAACGTTGCGTTCAAGCATCTGTCGCTCGTGGTCATCGATGAACAGCACCGGTTTGGCGTCGGCCAACGCAACGCCCTGCGCGCGAAGGGCCCCGGTGCCGATCTGCTCGTTATGACGGCAACGCCCATCCCGCGTACGTTGGCACTTTCGGTCTACGGCGATCTGGACACGAGCATCATCCGCCATCGGCCCGTCCCTGGCGCTGGCGTCACGACACGCGTACTCACCGAGTCGAGCCGTGACCTCGCCTATGGAGCCATCCGCGAGGCGCATGAAAAGGGTCAACAGGCCTACGTGATTTGCCCACTCGTGGAGCCGAGTGACTCGGCCGATGAGCTGGAAGACGTGCCCGGTATTGCCCGCGACGATGAAGGCCGCGTAACCGTTCCCGTGCCGCTGCACGATACGACGACCGAGCTCGATCGCCTGCGTCTGGCGTTGCCGGGTCTTGCCATCGAGCGCCTTCACGGCCGTATGCCAGCGGGGGAGAAGGACCAGGTTATCGATGCCTTTAAGCGTGGCGAGATTGACGTGCTCGTCTCGACTACGGTGGTCGAGGTGGGCGTCGACGTGCCCAACGCCACCGTCATGGTCATCGAGAACGGTGAGCGCTTTGGCTTGGCGGCGCTGCATCAGCTACGCGGTCGCGTGGGCCGCGGTAGCGAGTCGGGTACCTGCCTGGTCATGACGCACTCCAAGGGCAACGGCGGCGCGTCGGCGGCGCAAGATCGCCTGCAATCGCTCGAAAAAACCTCGGATGGTTTTACGCTCGCCCAGATGGACCTGCGTCTGCGCCACGAGGGCGAGATCCTGGGCTACCGTCAGCACGGCGGCGTGACCTTGCGCTTTGTGGACCTGGATGCCGATGAGGACCTTATCGAATGGGCCCATTTGGACGCGGTCGAGCTCTTGCGGTATGCTTGCAACCTTGATTCTGTGGCGACGCGTCCCTTGCGCGACGCGGTCGCCATGCGTTATCGACATATCTTTAAGGAGGTCAGCGGAGGATGAGAATCATCGGCGGCGAATGGCGCGGTCGTAAGATCGAGGAGCCCCGTGGTCGCGATGTCACCCGCCCCACGACTGATCGCGTGCGCGAGGCGTGCGCATCTATGGTCATGTCGGCATTCGATTTCGATTTGGACGAGGTTCGTGTGCTGGACGCCTTTGGCGGCTCCGGTGCCTTAGGGTTAGAGATGCTCTCTCGTGGGGCCCGCTCGCTCACGACGTTTGAGATCGATCGCAACGCCGCGCGGCTCATTACCAAGAATATCGAGTCGCTCTGCCGCGACCGTGCGCGTTGGCGCGTGGTCACGGGCGACATGCTGGCGAGTGCCTCGCGCGGTCGTGTACCGGGCGGCCCCTTTGATCTGGTCCTGCTCGACCCGCCCTATGCTTTTGGTGCCGAGCCGGTCGAGGAACTGCTGCAGAACCTGGCTCAGCAGGGTTTACTTGCACCTGGCGCTTACGCCTTGTTTGAGCATGCCGCTGCCGATGCGGGCGCGCATCCGGCAGGCTTTGAGACTGTACGTGAGAAGCGCTACGGCATTACCTCGGTCGACCTGCTTCGTTGGGTCGGCGATGACGATGGTGAGGGCGATAGCGCCGGCACGGATGCTGACAACAACGATGCCGCGACGTTTCAGGAGGACGCCCATGAATGACACCATCAACCGCGTGATCGTCCCGGGCACCTTCGATCCCATCACGTTTGGCCATATCGATGTGATCCGCCGTGCCCGCCGCATCTTTCCCAGCGTGATCGTCGCTGTTGCCGAGTCGCAAGGTAAAAACGGTGTAGGCACCACGTTTATGCTCGATGAGCGCGTGGCGCTGGCCCGCGAGGCGCTCGGCGATATCGACGGCGTCGAAGTCCTGCCCTTTACCGGCCTCTTGGTCGACTTCGCTCGTGAGCAGGGGGCGGGGGCCGTGGTCAAGGGCCTGCGCGCCATGACCGACTTTGAGTATGAGCTGCAGCAGGCCGACCTCAATTATCGCTTGGATAGCGAGCTGGAGTCCATCTTTGTCATGAGTGCTCCGCAGTACGGTTACATCTCGAGCTCGGTCGTTCGCCAGATCGCCTCGCTCGGCAGCGATGTATCGACGTTTGTGCCGCCCAACGTGGTCGAAGCGCTCAGACATCGCTTTTCGTGACGTTTTTTATTGCCTGGTGGCATGTGGTAAACTAGCACGATGATATGTTACCTATGAAAGGAGACCGGATGCCGGGCGAGAATTTTCCTGGCGATAGGATCGTCAGCTTGGTCGATGAGCTCGAAGGGCTGATCGAGGAAGCCAAGCCGCCTTTCGGCAAGAACGCTCAGTTCAAGGTCATCGACGCCGACGTGTTCTTCAATATCCTCGACGAGATCCGCATGAGCTATCCCGAGGAGTGGCAGAAGTCCCGCCGTATCCTTAAGGAGCGCGAGGAGCTTATGGCTTCCGCCGCCGCTCAGGCCGATTCCATCATCGCCGACGCTCAGCAGCAGGCCCTCACCATTGCCGGTGAGCAGGAGATCGTCCGCCTTGCGCAGCAGCAGGCCGACGACATCCGCGATCGTGCCCAGCAGTACGAGCGCGAGACGCGTTATGCTGCCGAGGACTACGCGGAGCAGGTCTTTACGCACCTGGAGGAGAACCTCAAGAGCCTGACTGGCACCGTTACCCGTTGCCGTCAGCAGCTCAACGAGGGTGCCGCCCAACAGAATGGTCAGTGGTAATGGCTGAGTTCCCGAGCGTTACCGTCGATCTTTCCGAGCAGCTCGAGTTTCCTGGAGATTCGTATCCGCTGACCGGTAAGGTCGATGTCGCCACCTACACGGTGGGCGAGAAGGAGTACCAGCTTCAGGACGGCATCGACTACGACGTTGTCTTTACCAATGCCGGTACCGGTGTCTTGCTCACGGGCATGGTCCGCGCGCACGCCACCGGCGAGTGCGACCGTTGCCTGGAGCCCGCCTCGTTTGATATCGCCGGCGAGATCGAGGAGTTCTACCTCTTTGAGGAGCCCGAGGATCCCGAGGCCTACGAGGACGGCTACGAGCTCCTGTGTGAGGACCGCATCGTCGATCTGGGTGAGCCCATCAACGACGCGGTCGTCATGGACACGCCGTTTGTGGTGCTCTGCAAGCCCGATTGCCGCGGTCTGTGCCCCACATGCGGTTGCAATCTCAACGTCGAGCAATGCGATTGCGCCGCCCAGGCAGAGGCAGAATGGGCCGCTGCCACGGAAAATCCATTTGCAGCATTGAAGAATCTCAAGCTTGATGAGTAAAACTGTGGTAGTATCGCTACTTGCGCGTAATCGCCACACTGGATAGTTCATAAGGAAGGTCACTATGCCCGTACCTAAACAAAAGCAGGGTCGTATCCGCACTCACACCCGCCGTTCCGCCAACATGAAGATCTCGGCTGCGGCTCAGTCCACGTGCCCCCGTTGCGGCGCTGTCAAGCTTCCGCACCACGTGTGCCCCAGCTGCGGTTTCTACAAGGACCGCGAGGTTATCGTTACCGAGTAACGGTATACTCTGGATGCGATGCCGTTCCAAATGGAACCACAATGGCCGGCTCAATGAGTCGGCCATTTTTGTATAAGGAGCATGTATATGAGTAACGTTCGCGTTTGTGTAGACGTTGTGGGCGGAGACGAGAAACCTCAGGTTGTTCTCGATGGTATCGAGGCTGCACTTGCCGCCGATCCCGATATCGAGGTCTTGGCAGCTGGCCCCGCCGAAATCGTCAATCCCTTTGCCGCTTCCCATGCACGTGTTGAGGCCCTTGAGGCACCTGACGTTATCGCCATGGATGACGATCCCATTCGCGCCGTGATGACCAAACGCAAGTCGTCGATCGTGCTGTCGTGTCGCGCCATCAAGAAGGGTAATGCGGACGCGTTCTTCTCTGCCGGCTCCACCGGCGCCATGACCGCCGCCGCCACCGCCTATGTGACGCCGTTTAGGTATCAGGCCGAAGGCAAGAAGCAGCCGGTGCGCCCCTGTCTGACCAATGCGCTGCCCAATCGCGCCGGCGGTCTGACGGTGCTGTGCGATATGGGCGCCAACCCCGATGTCGAGGTCGATGACATGGTGCGTTTTGCCCAGATGGGTAGCGCCTATGCCCGCGTCGTCCTGGGCATCGAGCATCCCCGCGTGGGCCTGCTTGCCAACGGCACCGAGGACGAGAAGGGCTCCAACTTTACCAAGGCCTGCTTCCCGGCCATGAAAGCCGCCGTTCCCGGCTTTGTTGGTAACTGCGAGGGCACCGATCTTACGTCGGGCAATTTTGACGTCGTGGTCGCCGACGGCATGTCGGGCAACATCGCGCTCAAGGCCACCGAGGGCGCTGCCAAGTTTTTGCTGCAGGAACTCAAGGGTGCCTTTATGGCCTCGCTCGGCACCAAGATCGCCGCGCTGCTCATCAAAAAGCAGATGCGCGAGATTAAAGCCAAGCTTTCGGGCGACGCCAAGGGCGGCGCGATTCTTTTGGGCCTGCGCGGCGTGGTCCTGATCGGCCATGGTGCCACCTCGGTCGAGGCTGTTAAAAACGGTACGCTTGCGGCGGCCGAAGCCGTGCGCGCCGGGCTGGTCGAGAATGTCGCCAACTCTATGGACGGTATCGTTTTATAAGAGCGAGTAAGAGTGCTGTTATGTGCTTCGCGGCGCACGTCGTGGGGTAGAATCAGAACCGTGTCTTGGTACCGCCCGGGCGGTACCATTCTTTTGGTATTCATGCACTATGAGAGGAAGCGCTATGGACCGCTCCGAAATCTTCGACAAGATCGCCGAGGTCGCTGCTGACGTTCTGGGCGTCGATGTTGCCGAAATTAGCGATGAGACCACCTTTGACGACCTCGATGCCAACTCGCTCGAGCGCCTGCAGCTGGTTACGGCTATCGAGGACGAGTTCAACCTCGAGATCGATGACGAGACCCTGCTCTCGCTCAACTCTGTCGCCGACGCCGTCGACGCTATCGAAGCTGCCAAGGAGGCCTAAGTCTTGGCTTTATCCGACCGACTTACGCGCGCCCAGGAAATCTTGGGCCACGAGTTCAACAATAAGGTGCTGCTGCGCGCGGCGCTTACGCATCCCTCGGCAGTCGAGGGCCAGCCGGTTTCTGCCAGCTATGAGCGCCTTGAGTTCTTGGGCGATTCCATTTTGGGCGCCGTGGTCGCACGCTCCCTGTTTGAGTCCTATCCCGAGTTTGACGAGGGCAAGCTCACCCGCTTGAAGGTGTCGCTCGTCTCGGGCGCCACGCTGTCCGAGGTTTCTCACGAGCTGGGCATCGACGACATCATCATCTTTGGTGCCTCCGAGACCGGTACCGGTGCGCGCGGCCTGCATTCTGCGCTCGAGAACGTCTACGAGTCGCTCGTGGGCGCACTGTACCTGGATGCCGGCTGGGACGTTGCGGCGGAGTTTATCCACCGTACGCTTAAGCCGCATTTGGCTTCCGAGCGTGCCGAGCACCCCGCGAACCCCAAATCGTTCTTGCAGGAGTGCGTGCAAGCCGACGGTCACGAGCCCCCGGCGTACAAGCTCGTTGGCTCCGAGGGCCCGGCGCATGCGCCCACCTTTACCGCTGTGGTTTTGATCGATGGTATTCGCCAGGGTCGCGGCTCCGGCTCCTCAAAGAAGGAAGCCGAGGGTGCTGCCGCGCTCGAAGCGCTCGACCGCATGGGTTACACCACCAACGGCGTGATTCTGAACAAGAAGCACGTGTAAGCGAGGAACCGTGTATCTCAAGTCCCTCACGCTCAAAGGGTTCAAGTCGTTTGCCGACCGCGCCCATATGACGTTTGAGCCGGGCCTGACCGTCATCGTCGGCCCCAACGGCTCGGGAAAATCGAACATCTCCGACTCGATTCTTTGGGTCCTGGGCGAGCAGAGCGCCAAGCAGCTGCGCGGCCAGGCCATGGAGGACGTCATCTTCTCGGGTTCGTCGGCGCGCAAGCCGGTGGGCGTCGCCGAGGTAACGCTGGTGCTCGATAACTCGGACCATATGCTGCCCGTCGACTTTGACGAGGTCGCCATCACCCGTCGTATGTATCGCTCGGGCGAAAGCGAGTACCTCATCAACTCGAGCCCGTGCCGCCTGATGGACATTCAGGACATTCTGCACGATTCTGGCCTGGGCAAGGATACGCATTCCATCATCAGCCAGGGCAAGCTCGATGCCATTTTGCAGAGCCGCCCCGAGGAGCGCCGCGCCCTGATCGAGGAGGCTGCTGGCATCTCCAAGCACAAGCGCCGCAAGGAGCGTGCGCTCAAAAAGATTAAATCGATGGACGAGCACCTGACCCGTGCCCGCGATATCAATAAGGAGATCGCCCGTCAGCTGCGGCCGCTGGAGCGTCAGGTCGATCGCGCGCGCAAGTATAAAGAGCTGTCCTCGCGCGCGAACGAGCTTACGCAGATGTTGGCCGTCGACGAGCTTCGTTCGCTGCAGTCGCAGTGGAACGACCTGGAGAGCCGCTCCAAGGAGGGCGCTGCCGAGCTTGAGCTTGCGCAGTACCGCTTGGGCGAAAAGGAGCGTGAGCTCGAGAAGCTCCAGGTTATGCTCGAGGAAAAGGGCCTGTTTGTGGGCGATCTGGGCGAGCAGCGCCGCCATATGCAAGACGTGGTCGGCCGCATCAACTCCGATATGCGCCTACTCGAGGAAAAGGGCCACAACATGGTGTCGCGCCTGTCCGACATGCGCGGCCAGATCTCGAGCTCCGAGCATCAGCGCCGTCGCGTGGTCGAGGAGCTCGAGGATGCGCGTGCCCAGCTTGAGGAAGTGACCGGTGCGCACATGCAGGCCCAGGACGACGTTGACGCCGCCGGACCTGCCGCCGCCCAGCTTCACGAGCGTCGCGTTGCGCTCGACAATCAGATTTCGCAGCTTACGCGCGAGCAGCGCGATGTGCAGCGTGTGGCCGATAACGCCGCGCTCGAGCTTGCCAAGGTGAAGGACTCTTTGAGCAACGCCGAGGTCGAGGACAACATGTACGCCTCGCGCCTGGAGCAGATTGACGAGCAGCTCGAGGAGGTCACGGCCTCGCTCGAGAGCCGTCGCGACCGCGCTGAGGAGCTCGACGGCGCGCTTGATCAGGCCCGCCAGGCCCAGATCGATGCGCGTGAGGCCACCGAGGTCGCCCGTGCAGCGTTGAAGGACCTGCGTAATCGCGAGAGCGAGGCGCGCAATAAACTGTCCGAGGTTCGCTCTGAGCTCGCGAGCCAAAAGAAGCTCGACGCCCGCATGGCAGACAGCTCGCCGCTGGTGAGCCGTTTGATGGGCGCGCTGGGCGATGATGTCTCGGGTCGCCTGGGCGACGTGCTCGAGGCTCCTCGTGAGCTCGAGGGCCTGGTCGAGCAGCTGCTTGCCGGCGACATCGATGCCCTACTGTTTGATGACGCAGCCACGCTTGAGCGTGCCGGTCGTGCGGCTCTGGACCAAAAGAAGGCCTCGGGCGAGGCACTGCTGATGGCGCGCGACGTGAGCGGCGGTGCTGCTGCTAAGGGCGCTGCCGGTTCGCGTCTGGTCGATCGTCTGTCCGTTCGTGCCGGTTATGGCCCGATTGTCGAGGCCCTGCTCGGCGGCTATTACGTGGTCGACGATTTGGCTGCCGCCCTGGCCGCGCCCGTCGTTGGCGGTGTGACCTACGTGACGCCCGATGGCGCTCGGGTGAGCTGTGGCGGCCTGGTGCGCGTGGGGCTCGATGCCGGCGAGGCTTCGGG
>CAJMRO010000079.1:0-7953 GCA_905215825.1 uncultured bacterium | reverse complement strand
CTACGTGCACCGTCTGGCCGAGGCGAACGCGCTCGACTTTGACGACATCATCCTCAAGACCGTCGAGCTGCTCGAGACCTTCGAGGACGTGCGGACCTATTACCAGCAGAAGTTCCACTACGTCATGATCGACGAATATCAGGACACGAACCAGCTGCAGTACCAGCTGACGTCGCTGCTCGCGGGCGGATACGAAAATATCTGCGTCGTCGGCGACGACGATCAGTCGATCTACAAATTCCGCGGTGCGACGATCGAGAACATCCTCTCGTTTGAAAAGCAGTTCAAGGGCACGCGCGTGATCCGGCTCGAGCAGAACTACCGCTCGACGCAGGCGATTTTGAACGCGGCGAACGCCGTCATCGCGCACAACCGCGGCCGCAAGGGCAAAAAGCTCTGGACCGAAAACGCTGCCGGCGACCAGATCACCGTCTATGAGGCCTCCAGCGAAACGGACGAGGCTAATTTTGTGACCAACCGCATCATCTCCATGTCAAAGGGGAAGAATTTCAAGGACTTCGCCGTGCTCTACCGGATGAACTCCCAGTCCCAGGCCTTGGAGCGCATGTTCGCCAAGCAGGGCATCCCCCACCGCATCATCGGAGGCACCCGCTTCTTCGACCGCAAAGAGGTCCGGGACATGATTGCCTATTTGAGCGTCATCAACAATCCCGCCGACGAAATCCGGCTGCGGCGCATTGTCAACGTGCCCAAGCGGGGCATTGGCGAGCGCACCGTGGATTTGGCCGGGGAAATCGGCCAGCAGGTGGGGGAGAGCCTCTACACCGTGTTGAGCCACCCCAAGGACTTTCCCGCCATCGCCCGGGCCGCCGCCAAAACGGCGCCCTTTGTCCAGATGATGGATGACCTGATGGGCATGAACCAGGAGGGCATGCCCCCCAGCCAGCTTTACGCCCAGCTGGTGGAGCGCCTGGACTACCTGGAATACCTCAAGCAGGACGACCCGGAAAAGGCCGAGGAGCGCGTGGAAAACGTCCAGGAACTGTCCTCCATGCTCCAGCGGTACGAGGAGGAGGCCGGGGAAGGGGCCAGCCTCTCGGGCTTCTTGGAGGAGGTGTCCCTGTTCACGGACATCGACAACTACGACGCCGGGGCCGATTCCGCCGTGCTGATGACCATCCACTCCGCCAAGGGCCTGGAGTTCCCGGCGGTGTTCGTGGCCGGCATGGAGGAGGGCATCTTCCCGCACGTGCACGACTTTGGCGGCAGCGATGACCCGGGTAAGCTCGAGGAGGAGCGTCGCCTGGCCTACGTCGCCATCACGCGTGCCCGTAAGCGCCTGTTCCTGACCTATGCGGCCACGCGTCGCACCTACGGCTCGACCTCTGCCAACCCGCGCTCGCGCTTCCTCAACGAGATTCCGTTTGAGGATATCGAGTTTAGCGGTATCGGTTCTGCCGGTTTTGAAGGCACGGGTTGGGAGAAGCGCGGCGACCGTCACGGCACCTTTGGCTCGGGCATGGGTTCGGATATGTACGGCGGCAAGGTATTTGGTTCGCATACGCGCTCGACTGGCGGTTCCGGTTCGCGCGGCGGATCGAGCTTTGACGATTTCTTTGGTGGCAGCAGCTACGGGACCGAGCGCCATCGTGGGGTCTCGCCCGACGCTGGCCGTGTTGCCTCGACCTTTGGCTCGGGCGCACCGCGAGCCAAAAAGCCTTCGTCCAAGGTGTCCCCGACGGTGGAGCGCAAGGTTGATCGCGCCAGCGCATCGCAGGACTTTGCCGCAGGCGATACCGTGAGCCACAAGACCTTTGGCACGGGTACCGTGATCTCGGTCGCCGGAGACATGATCGAGGTTCAATTCGAAAAGACCGGTCAGACCAAAAAGCTGATGAAGGGCTTCGCGCCGATCGTCAAGCTGTCGTGATCCTGGCGGACCTGGGCGGGCGTATAGGGCAACATCGCCTGCTCGGGCAGTCCTGCGCAAGACGGAGAGCACATTAAGTGCTCTCCTTTGCGTGCGGAACTCGCGATCGATGTTGCCCTATACGCCCGCCCAGGTCCTTGGGTAACGGTGCTTGCGAACGTTGCTCTGCTCGTTCGCTTTTTGATCTGGAGAGCCGGGTGGGCTGATAAATAGATATGGCAAGGGGCTCTCCCGCACATGGACGGGAGAGCCCCTTGTTGCGTTTGGGTTGTTGGTGCGACCTACAGGTGGCTGATGATCAGTTCCATCTTGCCTTCGAGGTCGATGGAGCTGACGGTGCTCGGGGCCAGCAGGTGGCTTCCCTTGTGGACGGGGTCGCCGCAGACGGTGCCTTCGCCGTCGATGACCGACAGGCACATGAAGGGCCAGCGCTGGTCGAGGGTCTTGCTGCCGTTGACGCGCACGCGATCGACAGTGTAGCAGGGGTTGGACTCGAGCTCGGTCACGCCGTCCACCTCGGGCGCGGTCACCGTGCCGTCGGTCGGAGCCTGAGCATCAAAGTCGATGCAGTCGAGGCTCTGCTCAATGTGCAGCGGGCGCAGGTTGCCGTCAGTGCCGGGACGGTCGTAGTCGTACAGACGATACGTCACGTCGCTCGACTGCTGCGTCTCCAAAATGAGCGTGCCGGTCTTGATGGCGTGCACGGTACCGGAATCAATCTGGAAAAAGTCGCCCTTGTGAATCGGCAACACGTTGAGCATGTCGTCCCAACGTCCTTCCTCGATCATTTGTGCGGCCTCGGCGCGGTCCTTGGCACGCTGGCCGACGATGATCGTGGCGTCGGGCTCGCAGTCCAGCACATACCAACACTCGGTTTTGCCCAGGCTACCGTTCTCGTGCTCGGCAGCGTACTCGTCGTTGGGATGAATCTGGATCGAAAGGTCGTCCTTGGCGTCCAGAATCTTAATGAGCAGCGGGAACTCCTTGCCCTCGCAGTTGCCAAAGAGCTCGCGATGCTCGGCCCACAGCCACGACAGCGTGTGGCCGGCATACGGGCCCTCCGCAATCTGGCAGTCGCCGTTGGGGTGGGCCGAGATGGCCCAGCACTCACCGATGGGGCCATCGGGAATGTCGTAGCCAAATACGGTTTCGAGCTGGCGACCGCCCCAGATCTTCTCGTGGAAGATCGGCGTCAGCTTAATCAAATCGGACATGTTCATACCCCCATTGTGTTGCGCGGGCGCTGCACAAAACAGCTCAAAGCGAGCGCCCGGATGACTACAAAAACCTATGCCAACGTTACGTTGTGCAACTCAAAGCGGTCGCCAACGTTGCGCGAGACCGAATACTCAAAGGCGGCGCCGCTGTCCAAAAAGCCAATCTGGGTGAGCTCGAGCAGGGGAGAGCCAGGCTTGGTGTCCAAGCGCTCGGCTTCTTCCTCGGTTGCTGCCACGGCGCGAATGGTACGGTGGAAGCTCGAAATCTTCAGCCCACATTGCTCGCGGATGAAGTGGTAGACCGATCCGTACAGGTCCTTCTTTTTAAGGCCTGGAATCAGCTCGAGGGGCATGTAGGTGTACTCGATAACGATGGGCTTCTCATCGGCCTGACGCACGCGCACGATGTGATAGGCAAAGTCATCCTCGGCAATTCCCAGCTGGGCTGCGATGTCCGCTGGTGGATTAACAATCGAGAAATCGTAGACCACCGAGGTCACCTTCTCCCCGCGGTGCTCATACGAAAAGCCCTGGGCACGGTCGTTTTTGCCCTGGAAAAACGCCTGACCGGGAAGTCCCGCCGTGTCCTTAACGTAGGTACCCGATCCGCGTCGGCTGGTAATAAGACCTTCCTCGGTGATTTGCTCGATAGCTCGTTTGACGGTGATTTTGGAAACGCTATAGAGCTCGCAGAACTCAACGACGGTGGGAAGCTTGTCGCCCGGTTTAAGAGTGCCATCCTCGATGCTTCGACGAATATCTGCAGCTATCGCCTCGTATTTGGGAATCATTGAACCTCCTTTCCGACATATATGAATACAAAAGTAAGTATAACCCTCAACAGGGCACCCATATTACTTTTATCTAAGAAGTTCGAGAAAGAAAAAAGAAAAAGACGCTTTACTTTTAAAATTAGAGCGCTATAGTTTAAGCAACGAACGGAATCCTTCCGCACAACAGGATCGACCGTTTGGGGACGGTTTTGTTTTGGCGGGTTGGATATCGGTATGGCCGGTGCGCGCCCGCGCCGGATAACCTGCCAAAGCAAACCCGTCTCCAACCGGAAGCTCTAGAACACGAAAGCGAGGACTTTGATGGCACAGTATCAGCTGCCCAACGACTTCTTCTTTGGCGCTGCTATGTCCGGCCCACAGACTGAGGGTCAGTGGAACCAGGGCGGCAAGCTCGAGAACCTGTGGGACACCTGGTCCATCCAGGATCTGGGTTCGTTCTACAACCGCGTTGGCTCTTACGCCGGCAATGACTTTATGGCCAAGTACCAGGAAGACCTTCGCATTTTGAAGGACTTGGGTCTGGATACCTATCGCACTTCCATCCAGTGGAGCCGTCTGCTCGATGCCGACGGCAACCTCAACGAGGAAGGTGCTGCGTGGTATCACGAGTTGTTCCGCGCCTCTCGCGAAGCCGGCTTGGAGCCGTTTGTCAACTTGTACCACTTTGACATGCCCACCTACCTCTTTAACCGTGGCGGCTGGGAGAGCCGTGAGGTTGTCGAGGCTTACGCACATTACGCCGACGTCGCCTTCCACGAGTTTGGCCAGGAGATTAAGTACTGGTTCACCTTTAACGAGCCCATCGTCGAGCCCGAGCAGCGCTATCAGGAGGGCGTGTGGTTCCCGCAGCTCCACGACTTCAACCGCGCCCGCACCGTGCAGTATCACATCTCGCTGGCGCACGCGCTGGCCGTGGCCAACTATCGTCGCGCCTATGACGAGGGCGCTATTCGCGCCGATGCCAAGATCGGCATGATCAACTGCTTTACCCCGGTCTACACCAAGGAGAACCCCAGCGAGGCGGACCTCGAGGCCGTGCGCATGACCAGCGGCATCAACAACCGCTGGTGGCTCGACCTCATCACCAAGGGCGAGCTTCCTGCCGACGTGCTCGACAGCCTGGCCGAGGGCGGCGTTAAGCTCCCGTTCCGCGCCGGCGACCAAGAGATCCTCAAGCAGGGTGTTGTCGACTGGCTAGGCTGCAACTACTACCACCCCACGCGTGTTCAGGCGCCGGCGAGCAAGGTCGACCAGTACGGCCTGCCGCACTTTGCCGACGAGTACGTATGGCCCGACGCCGTTATGAACGAGAGCCGCGGCTGGGAGATCTACCCGCAGGGCCTCTACGACTTTGGCATGGACTGCGCTAAGAACTACCCCGATCTTGAGTGGTTCGTTTCCGAGAACGGCATCGGCATCATGGACGAATACAAGAACCGTGACGCCGAAGGAACCATCCAGGATGACTACCGCGTCGACTTTGTACGTCAGCACCTGGAGTGGGTGGCCAAGGCCATCGACGAGGGCGCCAAGTGCCGCGGATACCATTATTGGGCCGTCATCGATAACTGGTCTTGGGCCAATGCCTTTAAGAATCGCTATGGCTTTGTCGAGGTCGATCTGATGGATGGCTATAAGCGCCGTCTTAAGAAGTCGGCGGCCTGGCTCAAACAGGTCGCCACGACCCACGTGGTTGATTAGCGACCGGACGAACGTCCAGACCGCGCGCCGCCGCGCGCAACACATGGCACATCTGGTGGCAGAGGGCGACAGACCACCGTGCGCATAGGAAAGGCCGGATTTGAAAGTTAGGAGCAATCATGGCCAGTGACAACGGAAAGAGCTTCCTCGACAAGTTTGCCGAGGTCTCTGCGAAGGTGGGAAACCAGGTTCACCTGCGTTCCCTGCGTGACGCCTTCGCGACCATCACGCCGCTCTATATCCTTGCGGGTATCGCGGTTCTTATTAACAACGTCGTGTTCCCTCTGTTCCCGCTCGATGCGGCGGGCCTTGCCAACCTTCAGACGTGGGGTTCGGCGATTACGCTGGGCACCCTCAACGTCTCTGCCATTATCTTGGCCGGATTGATTGGCTACAGCCTCGCTAAGAACAAGCGCTTCGATAATCCGCTTGCTTGCATGGTCGTCGCTATCTCTGCCTTCGTCATCATGATGCCGCAGCAGATCACCGCCACGCTTGCCGCCACGAGCCCACTGCTCACCGACAAGATCACCTCCGCCGAGGTCACGGGCGCCCTTTCGACTGCCAACACCGGCACCAACGGTCTGTTCTCGGCTATTATCATCGCCCTGCTTTCCGTCTCGCTCTTCATCAAGATTTCTGGCGTCGAGAAGCTCAAGGTTAAGCTGGGCGAGGGCGTGCCTCCCGCGGTCTCCAACTCCTTCAACGTCATGATTCCGATGCTGCTTAACCTCGCGGTCTTCGCTCTTGCCGCAGCCCTGCTCGCCGTGTGCGCCGGCACCGATCTGTGCACCATCATCTCCACGTGCATCTCCAACCCGCTCAAGAGCATCATGAACGCTGGTCCGTGGGCTGTTATCCTCATCTACACCCTTGCTAACCTGCTGTTCTGCGTCGGTATTCACCAGTCCACCATCTCTGGCGCTACCGTCGAGCCGATCCTGACCATGCTCATCGTCGACAACATGGCTACCTTTGCCGCCGGTGGCACCATCCAGCCCGATCACTACATGAACATGCAGATCGTTAACAGCTTCGCCCTCATCGGCGGCTCGGGCTGCACCCTCATGCTCCTGCTCGACACGCTCCTGTTCTCCAAAAACAAGGCTTCCGAGACCGTTTCCAAGATGGCTATCCTGCCTGGTCTGTTCAACATCAACGAGCCGGTTATCTACGGTTACCCCATCGTGTACAACCTGCCGCTCATGATCCCGTTTGTCCTCCTTCCCGACCTGTTCATCGGCATCACCTATGGCCTTACCTGCGCAGGCATCATCAGCCCCTGCATCGCCCAGGTGCCCTGGACCATGCCTCCCGTCATCAATGCCCTGCTCGCTACGGGCTTTGACTGGCGCGCTGGCGTGTGGCAGGCTATCGAGATTGTCATTGGCATGGCCGTCTACCTGCCCTTTATGAAGATTTCCGAGAAGGCAATCGCCAAGCAGGAGGCTCTCGCCGAGTAGAACGCCTAACGTTCGTCCCTTTCACCTTTGCGGGCGCCGGTACGCGGCGCCGGTGCCCGCAGCTCTCTCCCTTGTGTAAAGATGCAGGGGGGTGGGCACAATAGCCGCAAGGAATAAAACCAGTTGTCGTCTGCGCGCCGCGCAGTTATAAGGAGGAAACCATGAAGAAGATCATGCTCTGCTGCAATGCCGGTATGTCCACGAGCCTGCTGGTCCAGAAGATGCAGGCCGAGGTTGCAAACCGTGGTCTGGATATTGAGGTCGAGGCTCGTCCCATGAACGAGGCCCACGATCACCTGGACGAGTGCGACATGTTGCTGCTTGGTCCGCAGATCGGCTACACCAAGGGCGATTTTGAGAAGGAGGCCGCCGGTCGTTTTCCGGTCGAGGTCATCAACATGGTCGACTACGGCCGCATGAACGCTGCCGGCATCATCGACCACTGCGTCAGCGTGATGGGCTAGGTGCTCTGCATGGAGGATATGAACGAACTGCAGATGACCTGCTTTGAGATCATCAGCTACGTCGGTACCGCCAAGAGCATGTACATCAATGCCGTGCAAAAGGCCAAGGAGGGCGATTTTGACGCCGCCGAAGAGCTTATCAAGCAGGGCGACGAGGCCTATAACGGTGGCCACGATGTTCACATGGGGCTTCTGAAGAAGGAGGCCAACGGCGAACGTAACGGCGAGGCCCCGTTGATTTTGCTGCATGCCGAGGACCAGATGGCCGGCACCGAGACCATGCGCGTCATGGCGACGGAGCTCATCGAGGTTCACAAGCAGCTGCAGGCACTTCAGGCCTAGTCGGCGTTATCGCCGCGACGGACCGTGCGGTCCAACAGACAACATAGTCCCTTTGACGGGCGCCGGGAGCCTCCGCCTCCC
>CAJMRO010000078.1:0-8001 GCA_905215825.1 uncultured bacterium | reverse complement strand
ACACCGGCAACGCCGCGCCCGTGAGCGGCGGCGTGACCTCGGGCCCCGGCGGCATGATGCAAGCCGGTTCCGGCGCGCTGTAGGGCGTGGCGACAATTTGATACGCGCAATCGAGGCGCTCCGGAAAGGGCGCCTCGATTTGTAGAGCTGCGGAAGTTGTGACCGTTACGCTATACGGTCCACCGTTAGCCGATGATGCGAGGGCGCTCGGCGTTTTCGACTGGTTTATGCACGCAAAGTCTGGGAATATACAAGTCGCACGTCTTACTGTCTAACCAGTTGCGCCAAGGAGGCACCATGGACTACAAGATTACCGGCTACGAGCCCGCCCAGCTGTTCCATTTCTTTGAGGAGGTCAGCGCGATCCCCCGTGGGTCTGGCAACGAGAAAGGCATCAGCGATTTCCTGGTCGCGTTTGCCAAGGAGCGCGGTCTCGATGTGTATCAGGACGAGGTCTACAACGTCATCATTCGCAAGCCCGCATCTGCCGGCGCCGAGAATGCCCCGACCGTAATGCTGCAGGGCCACATCGATATGGTGTGCGACAAGTTGGGCTCCGTTGAGCACGACTTTACGACTGATGGTATCGACCTGGTCGTCAAGGACGGCGTCCTCACCGCTAACGGCACCACTCTGGGCGCCGACAACGGTATTGCCGTCGCTCTGATGCTCACTGTTCTCGATGACGATTCGATCGTTCACCCCGCCCTCGAGTGCGTATTCACCACCGACGAGGAGACTGGCCTGGTCGGCGCCGAGACGCTCGACAAGTCCCAGATTAGCGCCCGCACCATGATTAACCTTGACTCCGAGGAAGAGGGCGTTGCTACCGTCAGCTGCGCCGGCGGTGTCGTCGTTACCTACACCTGCCCGATCGCGCGCGAGCACAAGACCGGTAGCACCCTCACGCTCGACATCTCCGGCCTGCTGGGCGGCCACTCCGGCAGCGATATCAACCTGGAGCGCGGCAACGGCAACCTCATCATGGCCCGCATCATCGACCGCCTGATGGTCGCTGGCGAGCCCGCCATCGTTAGCTTTAACGGCGGCACCAAGGACAACGCCATCAACCGTGAGTGCAAGGCTGTTCTGGTCTACGCCGACCACGCTGCCGCCGAGGCCGCGGCCCAGATCGCAAAGGGCATCATCGCCGACGTTACTGCCGAGCTCGAGGTCTTCGACCCCGGCTTTACCTGCACCGTCGAGATTGCCGACGACGCCGAGGTCGAGGCCATGGACCAGAAGTCCGCGCTTGCCCTCATCCGCGCCCTGCGTCTTGCCCCCAACGGCGTGATTCGCCGCAACGTCGCCACCGACGGCTCCGTCGAGGTTTCCTCCAACATCGGTGTGGTTGCCACTTCTGACGACGAGGTCAAGATCATGCTGTCCCCGCGCTCCTCGATCACCTCGCTGCAGAACGAGTTCAAGGACCGTCTGCAGACGCTGGCCGATGTCCTGGGCTTCGACGCCAAGTTTGAGTTTGAGTATCCCGGCTGGAGCTATGCCGAGCATTCGCCGGTCCGCGAAGTCTTTGTCGAGAGCTATCGAGAGCTCTTTGGCTCCGAGCTGCGCATCGAGTCCATTCACGCCGGCCTTGAGTGCGGCCTGTTTGCCGAGGCCCTGCACGGCCTGGACGCCATCGCCGTGGGTCCGACGCTCTCCGATGTCCACACCCCGGACGAGAGCATGGAGCTCGCTTCTGCCGAGCGCTTCTACGAGCTGCTCATCGACGTCCTCAAGCGCCTTGCCGCGTAAAGGTTGCGCTAGCAGCAGTCCGAGTCACGTGCTAGCGGATTGCAAATGACATTACGAGAGGGGGCATTCGAGCGTTTGCGACGGGTGCCCCCCCTCTTTTGTTTGATAATTGCGAAATTACGGTCACCTAGTCCATTTCTGCCCTGATGAGGTCGAGGGTGCGCTGGCAGTTTTCGCGGACGGGGCCGAGCATATGCTCGCGCAGGTCCGCCATGCCGGGCAGGTCGGCGTATTCGTCCATGACCTCTTCCATGCAAATGGGTACCTCGTAGGCGAGGTCCATCATGGTCGCAAAGCAAAACTTCTCGGATAGCCCGGCATCGGTAAGCGCCGCCTCCAGCGCGGGATCGCCCATGCCGTGGTATCGGCGGATAGCGCCTGGACCGATTCGCCCCACACGATTTTCGCCGCCAACGCTCATGGCGAGGCGCGCCCGGCGGCGCATGCGCTCATACGCCAAACCCGACGCGACATCGTACATTCGAGCCATCATGGCTGTGCCGTCGTTTCCAAGGAGCAGGGAATAGTTTTTCGCGTGCGCATCCGGTGCGCCGATAATGGCGTTGAAGAACAGTATCTGCGTAAACAGATACAGGTTAAGTTGATGGTGGCTCGTATTTACGAGGAGCTCTTGAATGTCGCGTGTGGTCGGGCCGCCGTCTGCCGTGTACTTTTGGGCGGGCATCACCCCAAGTGCCTGACAGAGGTCTTCTTGATGTAGACGCCTGATTGTCCCGTCTTTGACTTTCATGCGGTCATAGCGCTCAACAATGAGGGCGGGTTCGTCCTCAAACATACGATATTCGACGTTTGCCGTTGCGATACCGGCGCGCTGGGCGCTTTTCATGCAGACAAACTCATTGAGAGCCTCGAGTTTAAATCCGATAACGCCATTTTTGAAAATATGCGTCGTGGGCGAGGAGCCCATGCATTCGCACCAGCGGCCGTTTATGAACGCGAGCGCGAACTTGCCCTGGTTGCCTCCAAGTGACCAACTTTCATCTAGACCCATCCACGATGCATCGCGGTCATCTCTGATCGACTTGAGACGAAGAGCAATTTCGTGGTTGTCTATAGGGCGGTATTCGCCAGCGCGATGCAGGACGGCGTCGGTATCTTCTTCGGCACAAAACTGCACGCCGCCCGGACAGTCGAGTCCGATATGGCTGAGCAACGCAACGGGATTGTTGGGCCTAACGTCGAATTCGGCGGCAATCGCTTTTCGTTGGTCCTCGCTGTCGGGTAGAAGGCCAAACAGGTACGGATTCATGACCTGTTGTCCGTATGTGCGATTCGATACGGGTATGTTGGTCGATAGGGCTGGCCCGTCATAGTCATGATCGTAGGTAAAGCTGATAAGACCGTTCTCATCTTGCGTGAGCGTTCCAGCAGGCACGCCGCAAATAATGGTCCGAAGTGATGTTCTGGCCATTGGCTATTTCCCTTCGGGCATGGCTTGGCTAGATGCGTTTGTGGCAATCGAGACTCCGAGATTGGACATGGCGAAATCGGCGAAGACCTCGTCGTAGAGTGCGGATGTAAAGGGGGCATCTGCAAGAGCCGGAATGGTTGTGCTGCGACGGTTGCGATGATGAAGACGTTGGGCGTGATGGCGTCTGGAGGTGCTGCAAGGTTGATCAGCATGCGGGGCGTCGACTGGTTGCTCATTTTTCGTTTCGCCTATATCCCCTTGAGCGGCGAGCGCCAGTCCAAGAGCACCGAAAACTGCCAGCAGCTTGTCGAGCCGAATGCCCGTGGCATCTCCCAGCTCGAGCGATGCGAGCAGGCGTTCCGAAACACCGGCTTTTTTAGCGAGGGCGGCACGGGTGATCCCCTGCGCCTCGCGCGCCTGACGCACGTAGATGCCGGCTTGGCGCGGCGTGGTGATGGGAAGGGTATCCATGGCAATCTCCTAACGTGCAGACTTTTGCATCCTAGTATGACATGCAAAAGTCTGCATGAAAAGGCTCATGCAAAACTCTGCATGAGACCTCATACGGACGTTTAGTTTTGAAGGGTGTTTTACAGCACCAAAAAACCCAAGTGTTCCAGCAGGATCTTGAGGCCGATAAGGATGAGCACGACGCCACCCACGATGGTGGCGGGTTTTTCGTAGCGCGCGCCAAAGGTGTGGCCGATCGCTACGCCGGCGACGGAGAAGATAAACGTTGTGACGCCGATAAGCGATACAGCGGGCACGATGTCAACCGAGAGCGCGGCAAACGAGATGCCCACGGCCAGGGCGTCGATTGAGGTGGCGATGGCGAGGATCAGGTACTCGCCCAGTTCAATCTTCTCGGCATCCTTGCCGTCGTCTTCATCCTCGTCTTCGGTAAAGGCTTCCCACAGCATTTTGCTGCCGATGAAGGCCAAAAGGATAAAGGCGATCCAGTGGTCGATGGGGCCGATGATGCTCATGAATTGACTGCCAAGCGCCCATCCGATCACGGGCATGCCTGCCTGGAAGCCGCCAAAGAACAGGCCGAGCACTACGGCGACCTTAAGGTTGATCTTCTTCATGCCAAGGCCCTTGCAGATGGATACGGCAAAGGCGTCCATCGAAAGGCCAACGGCGAGCAACACGAGCTCTGCGAGTCCCATAGTCTGGCTCCCTCTCTGCGGGCGGGCCCGCGTGTACCTCTTGGGGGAGTAACAAAAAAGACTCGTGGCGTACGCGTTGCGCGCACAGCCACGAGTCTCGTTCATTAAGGCAAGCCAGGCCGCATCGGCCAGTGTGTTGACTTGCCGCGCCACCGGAGGCGAACCCGATCACGCGACTACTCCCTCATTTATGCGAATCCCGATGCTACCACATAAGCAGCTCATTTGGATTGGGGCTCTCAGCTGTGTTCGCTCATTCTGTAAGCATCGGATTTTGCGGGCGTCACAGGGGCAAACCGTGAGAAACTTATTGACGTTTATGGAGCGTATACGATGGGAGCGATGCCTTGGATAAGAACGAGCTGCAAAAGCGTGTGGAACAGGCCATCCGCCTGACTGCCCCCGGTCAGCCGATCCGCACCGCCCTCGACATGATCATTGCCGGTCACCTGGGCGCCCTTATCTGCGTCGGCGACACCGAAAACGTGCTCGCCGCCGGTAACGACGGCTTCCCGCTCAACATTTCGTTTACCTCGAACCGCCTGTTCGAGCTCTCCAAGATGGACGGTGCCATCGTTATCGATGGCGACCTCACCCAGATCCTGCGTGCCAACTTCCACCTCAATCCCGATCCCTCGCTCGCCACGAGTGAGACGGGCATGCGTCACCGTACTGCCGCTCGCATGTCGGTGCTCACCGACGCCATCGTGATCTCGGTTTCGGCTCGTCGTGCCGTCGTCAACGTGTACGTCCACGGCAAGAGCTACGAGATCCAGCCCGTCACCACCATCATGAGCTCGGTCAACCAGCTCGTCGCCACGCTCCAGACTACCCGTCAGTCGCTCGATCGCTCCCTGCTGCGCCTGACGGCCCTTGAGCTCGACGACTACGTCACGCTCGCCGACATCACCGGCATCTTCTCGAGTTTCGAGATCATGCAACAGGCAAAGACCGAGCTTAAGGATTGCATCGTCAAGCTGGGTAACCAGGGCAAGCTCGTGCAGATGCAGCTCGAGCAGCTCGCGGGCTCCAGCATGGATACCGAATACGACTTGATGATCCGCGACTACGCAAGCGATTCCTCTGAGGCCAACGCCGAGAAGATTCGCGCTGAGCTTGCCCGTATGACGCCTAAGGACCTGTCCGACCCGCAGCACGTGGCGGCAGTTCTGGGCTATGACGACTTGGACGAGGACTCCGTCATGACGCCGCTGGGCCTGCGCACGCTTTCGCGCGTGTCCGTCGTGCGCGACGGCGTGGCCGAGAAGATCGTCGACGAGTACGGCTCGCTGCAGGAGCTCATGGATGACATCAGCGAGGATCCGGAGCGCTTGGGCGACTTTGGCGTCAACAACCCTGCCATTCTTGCGGACTCGCTGTACCGCATGAAGGGCACCAAACAGGGGAACGCATAATGGCGCCCGTATGCGCCGTGGTCGTTGCCGGCGGCAGCGGCCAGCGCTTTGGAAATCCCGGCGGCAAGCAGCTCGTTAACGTGGCGGGCCGTCCGCTCATGAGCTGGTCCATCCGCGCGTTCGATCGTAGCGACAAGGTCGGCCATATCGTCGTGGTTTGCCCTGCCGAGCGCCGTGCCGAGATGCGCCGCTTGGCTATCGACCCGTTTGACTATGACACGCCCATCAGCTTTGCCGATGCCGGCGATACTCGTCAGGATTCCACCCGCGCCGGCGTGCACGCGGTGCCGGCGGGTTTCGAATATGTCGCTATCCACGACGGCGCCCGTCCGCTCATTACGACCGAGGCCATCGACCACGCTATCGACGTGCTCGTGAGCGACCGCTCGCTCGACGGTGTCGTGTGCGGCCAGCCCGCGATCGACACGCTCAAGATCGTCGATGGCGACAATATCGTCGAGACGCCGCCGCGTGAGCTCTACTGGGCAGCGCAGACACCGCAGATCTTTAGCGTCGATGCTATGAAGCGCGCCCATGCTGCAGCCATTGCCGAGGGCTTTATCGGCACCGATGATTCGTCGCTGGTCGAGCGCATGGGTGGGCGCGTCCGCTGCGTCCAGAGCCCGCGCGATAACCTTAAGGTGACGGTGCCCGAGGACCTGCGTCCCGTAACCGCGATTCTGCTTGGCCGCATGGCCGAGGGAGAGGACCTTCCCCATGTTCAGTAACCTGCGCATTGGCCATGGCTACGACGTCCACCGTCTGGTGGAGGGGCGTCGATGTATCATCGGCGGTGTCGACATTCCCTACGAGCGCGGCCTGCTGGGCCACTCGGATGCCGATGTGCTCGCGCACGCCTTGGCCGACGCCATTCTGGGCGCCTGCCGCGGGGGAGACATCGGCAAGCTATTCCCCGATACCGACCCCGCCTATGAGGGTGCTGATTCGATGGTGCTGCTCGCTCGCGTGATGGGCTATGCGCGCGAGCTGGGCTTCGAGTTTGTCGATGCCGATTGCACCATTGCCTGTCAACAACCCAAGATCACCCCGCACCGCGATGCCATGCGCGCCAACCTTGCCCATGCCCTGGGCGTTGACGTCGAAAACGTGGGCGTCGCCGCCACTACGACCGAAAAGCTCGGTTGGGAAGGCCAGGGCGAGGGAATCGGCGCCTGGGCCGTCTGCCTGCTACAGAAAACCGTTAAGGAGTAACGAATGCGTATCTATAACAGCGCTACCCATAAAAAGGAAGAGTTCCAGCCCATCGAGTCCGGCAAGGTCCGCATGTACGTGTGCGGCCCCACGGTCTACGACAACATCCACATCGGCAATGCCCGCACGTTCATCAGCTTTGACGTGATTCGTCGCTGGCTCATCGCGAGCGGCTACGAGGTCACGTTTGCCCAGAACCTCACCGATGTCGATGACAAGATCATCAAGCGCGCCAACGAGCAGGGCCGTACCGCCGCCGAGGTTGCGACGGAGTTCTCTGACAAGTTTATCGGCGTTATGCGCGCCGCCAACGTGCTCGATCCCGATGTGCGTCCTCGCGCCACCAAGGAGATCGGCCCCATGATCGCCATGATCAAGACGCTCATCGAGCAGGGCCACGCCTACGCCGCCGATAACGGCGACGTGTACTTTGCCGTGCGCAGCGATCCCAACTATGGTCAGGTCTCGGGCCGCAACATCGACGACCTTATGGTTGGCGCGCGCATCGAGGAGAACGAGGACAAGAACGACCCGCTCGACTTTGCCCTGTGGAAGGCCGCCAAGCCCGGCGAGCCCAGCTGGCCGAGCCCCTGGGGCGAGGGGCGTCCCGGTTGGCACACCGAGTGCGCCGCCATGGTGCACCGCTACCTGGGCACCCCGATTGACATCCACGGCGGTGGCTCCGACCTTGCCTTCCCGCATCATGAGAACGAGTGCGCCCAGGCCACCTGCGCCTGGCACCAGGGCTTCTCCAACACCTGGATGCACACGGGCATGCTGCTGGTAGACGGCGAGAAGATGTCCAAGTCGCTCGGCAACTTCTTTACGCTGGCCGAGGTCCTCGAGCAGCACTCCGCTGCCGCCCTGCGCCTGCTGATGCTGCAGACGAGCTATCGCTCACCTCTCGACTTTTCTTGGGAGCGCCTGGAGGGTGCCGAGAACTCGCTCACGCGTATCGCCGGTACGGTCGAGAACCTGCGTTGGGCCGCGAACCATGCGACGGCCGATGCCGATGCGG
>CAJMRO010000077.1:0-8554 GCA_905215825.1 uncultured bacterium | reverse complement strand
GGGGGGGGGGGGGGGCCTGTGTTCGGGCCCCCCGCCGGCCGCCCGGGGCCTTTTGGCCCCGGGCGCTGCCAGCGTGCCTAGCGCTTACGGATACCCCAGACCAGGGCTCCGACGCCGGCCATGGCAATGACGAATGCCATGAGCAATGCGGCGGCCTGCTGGTCACCCGTGGTGGGCAGGAAACCCTTGACCGTCTTGACGATGTTCGTCACGGTCTTGGGCGTGCCGGGATCGGGTGTCGGCACGGGCGTCTCGGGCTTCTTGTACGTGTTGTTGAACACGATACCCTCGACGCTCTTGTCGCCCTTGGTAAAGGCGACGCTCGCCTTGAGGTTGCCCTCGCCGTCATCGACCACGTTGACGGTCACGGTAAAGACGGACTTGTCGTAGGTCATACCGACCTCGTCGCCCTTGACCTCGCTGATGGTGTAGGCGTGCGTACCGGGCTCGTCGTACTCAAACTTGTCAAAGTTGATCTTGCCGTCGGCATCGTTGGTAACCGCAGACTCGATGTCCTCGCCAACGAGCTTAAAGCTAAACTCGTCCTTCTTGAGTTCGCGTCCCTCGAGCACCTTGATAGCGCCGATGGAAACCTGCGTAGGCATGGCGTGATACTTGTTGGTAAAGCCAGCCGACTCGGTGGTTCCCTCGAGCTTGTGCGTCGCGGTCAGCGTGCCGTCACCATTGTCGGAGACGGTGGTCACGACGGTGTAGGTCGTGCCGTCATAGGTGACGCCCTTGTACAGGCCGAGCGCGTTGGGGCAAGCCTCGCGCAGCGTGTACGTGTACGTGCCGGGTGCCTCGTAGCGAATCGGGCTCAGCGCCACGGTGCCGTTAGCGTCGTTGGTGCCGTTAGCGACAACCACGTCGTCCTCGAGCAGCTCAAACGTGAACTCGCCTGCTGCAAGGTCGCGTCCAGTCAGGCGCTTGACTGTCTTGACCTGATCGGTCACGGACGAATCGGTAGGTGCCACGCCGTAGGTGTTGGTAAACGTGAAGGCAGCACCGTCGTCGCCTTCGTGCACGACGCTCAGGTGTCCGGCACCGTCGTCAGTCACGGTGTAGGAAACCTTGCGCGTGGCGTTGGTGTCATTGGTCACGCCAGGGGCACTACCGGACTCGGTCACCGTGTAAGTAAAGGTGTGCGAGCGCGGAGCGGTGGGGGCTGCGGGCTCGGGCTCGTCGCTGGGCTCGTCGGCGTTGACATCGGTGTCGGCCTCTTCAGCCTCTGCCTCGTCGGCCTCTGCCTCGTCGGCCTCGGCTTCGTCAGCTTCGTCTGCCTCGGCCTTATCGGTCGCATCGTCCGTCACGCCCAGAGCGCGGTTGAGGTCCTCGAGCGTAAAGTGGATCTTGCCAAAGTCCACGTTGCCAGCCGCGTCGTTGGTTGCGGTCGTGCGCTCGGGCATCGGGGCACTAGCCTCGTCGGCGGTCACGGTAAAGGTGAACTTGCCCGTGATGTCAGCCGGGGTCAGGCCCTCGGCAGCTTGGAGCTTCTTAGTGCCGGTGAGCGCGGCATCGACGGCTTCGGCGCCGTAGACGTTCTCGAACAAGGGCTCGACGCCGCCGTAGTCGACCGTTGCCGTCAGGGTACCGTCACCGTTGTCGACGACGATAACCTTAAAGCCAAAGCTCCACGTTGTAGCGGAAACGCCATTCGGCAGCCCGAATAAATCTTCGTAGGCCGTGTAGTTAATGGTCCAGGCAAGCTTACCGTCCTTATCGGTACGATAAGCAAGCCCAGCAGCCTCAAGATTAGCAAGCATCTTAGTGTCGTAGTGCAGCGTATCAAAGCTCACGTGCCCGCCGATATTGGGCTTGAGGTTTTCGTATGCCACAAGCTCACCCTGATAGGCGATGCCGAACCAGAACTCGCCGTCGGCCATCGGGCGGCCGGTCAGAGTCTTGGTGGCAACGACCTGAGCGGCGGTGCCGCCAGGCGTGTTGGTCGTAGCGCTGTAACTGTTGTGGAACGGCACCAGGGCCTTCTCGACCTTGTTCTCGCCACTCTTGTGGACCGTCTCATGCGTGCCCTCGGGACCGCCGGAGACGGTCGTCGTGGCGGTAAGCGTACCGGCACCGTCATCGGCGACGGCGATCGTCACGGTACGCACGGCGTCGTCGTAGGTGTAACCGGGCTTGCCGTCATTCTTCTCGGCTACGGTGTACGTGAAGGTCTTGCCGGCGTCAGCCTGCGTAAACTTGACCTCATGGCCAGCCAGGATGTCGATCAGGCCGACCGTTGCCTCTGCCGTCGCAGGGGACTTGAAGTTGTTGGCTCCGGGCAGCAGGCCAAGCGCGTTGGCCGAGGCCTCGTCGGCAGGCGTCACGGTAAACGTGAACTGACCCTCAGTCATAGGACGTCCGGAGAGGCTCTTGCTGAGCTTGAGGCCGCCGGCCGCGGTGTAGTTAAGCTCAGTGCGGTATGTGTTGGTGAAGCGTCCGTTTTCCTTCTTGGTGACATTGGCGGTCAGCTTGCCCTCGCCGTCCTCAGTCACGGTCACTTCGGCGGTCGCGACATGCCCGTCATACGCCATGCCGGCCGCGTTACCCGCGTTCTCGCGGATCTCGTACGTGTAGGTTCCGGCAGCCGTGTAGTGGATCTTGCCGAACTTGATGGCGGCGATGCCATCCTTCGCGTCCTTCTTGCTCACAGTTACGGTTGCGGGATCGGGCAGCGGGGCGCCCTCAGGAGCGGTGATGGTAAAGCTGAACTTGTCCCCCTCAGTCCACTCTCGGCCGTCAATGGCCTTGCTCAGGCCAAAGTCGAGCTCTGCATCGAGCGGGGTCACATTGTAGGTGTTCTTGAACTCGGCGGGCTCGGTGCCCTTCAGGACATGCTCGGCCTTGAGGGTGCCGTCGCCCTTGTCGGTGATGGTGGTCTCGATGGTGTAGGTCTTGCCGTCGTAAGTGATGCCGCCGGCGTCACCCTTGACCTCGCGCAGCGTGTAGGTGTGCTTGCCGGGCTTGTCGTACTCGATGGGGCTCATCGTGATCTTGCCATCGGCGGCGTTCTTGCCGGTGGCGACGACCTTGGCGTCCTCGCCCTCGACGAGCTCGAAGGAGAACTCGCCTTCCTTGAGCTCACGCCCGGTCAGGACCTTGTTCGCGGTGATCTGGTCGGTGACGCTCGTCTCGACAGGCGTCACGTTATAGGTATTGGTGAACGTGAAGGCCGCATCACCGTCCGGCTTGCGGGATACGCGCAGATTCCCCTTGCCGTCATCGGTCACGGTGAAGGAAACCTCGCGCGACGGCTTAGCGTCGTTGGTCACGCCAGCGACCTCACCGGACTCGGTCACGGTGTAGGTAAAGGTATGCTCGCGCTTCTCGGGCTTCTCGCCCACAGCCTTGTTAAGGTCGTCGAGCGTAAAGGTAATCTTGCCAAAGTCGACCTTGCCGTCGACGTCGTTGTGCACGCTCGTGCTCGCAGGCATAGGCGCGCCCTCTTCACCGGTCACGGTAAAGGTGAACTTGCCGGCAATGTCAGCCGGGGTCAGAGCGTCGTCAACCTGCAGATTCTTGATACCCGCAAGCGATGCCTCGGTAGCATTCGTGGTGTAGGCGTTCTTGAACTCGATGCTCTTGACGTCCTTGGCGTCCTTCAGCTCGTGCGTGGCAACCAGCTGGCCCTTGCCGTTATCGGCGATGGTCGTCACGATGGTGTAGACCGCGTCATCGTAGTCAATACCGCCGGCGTTGCCCTTAACCTCATGCAGCTTGTAGGTGTGCTGGCCGATCTTGGTGTACTTGATGGCACTGAACGTCACCTTGCCGTCGGCGGCGTTCTTAACGGTCTCGATAAGCTCGGAGTTCTCACCCTTAATCTCGCGCAGCTCAAAGCTGAACTCACCGGCCGTAAGGTCGCGCCCGGTCAGAGACTTGGTCACGGTAATCTGGTCGGTAACGCTGGACTCAACAGGCTCCGCAGTGTAGACGTTCTTGAACTCGGTCTCGTCGGCTTCGCTCCAAGTCACCTTCACAGCGGCGCTGAGCTCGCCCCTCTTGTTGGGCGTTACCGTCACGGTAACCTCCGCGACGTTCTTGCTGTAGGCAATGCCGTCAACCGTGGTCCCGGCGTTCTTTTCGCTGACCTTGTAGACGTACGTGCCAGGTTCGGTGTATTCGATCGTGCCGAAGTCGATGGCAGCCTTGCCCTGGTCCAGGTCAGCCTTGCGCACGGTCGCAGTCCTAGCCGCAGGCATCGGGGCGCCGCTCTCGGATGTCAGGCCAAACTCAAACGCGTCAGCATTCGTCCAGTCGCGACCCTCGAGCACCTTGGTCAGGCCGAAGCTGGCCTTGGTTTCCACCATTGCCGGCGTCATGTCATACGCAAAGCTGATCTTGCCGTTGTTGCCTAGGTAGGAATTGACATGCGTCGCGGTCGCCTTGGCGGACACGTTGTTCCACTTGGGGTTGAGAACGTCAGTCGCGGTACCAGTGTTGTTGCCGCCCACGCTGCCCTTGGTAGTGTGGAGCTCATCGATAAAGGCCAGACGCGCGGTTCCCACGCTAAACGAAAGGTTGCCGTCCCCGTCGGCAACTATAGCGCCGTCAAACTTGGCAGCGTCGCCGCCGATAAACTCGATGACGGCAGTGGCGGGCTTGGCCTCGCCGTTTTCGCCCTGCTCCTCAAACTCATCCTTGTAGTAATAGGTGCCGGTATCTGCCAGCGAATTCTTTGCAGGCTGCGTGCAGCCCTTATCCGCGTAAATGGGAGTCTGCTTCTGGAAGTAGTAGTAGCGGTTGGTGTCGACCGGCTCAAAGGTCGCAACCGTATCACCCAACGCACCACCGCTCCACTTGTTCGCGTAGAAGCTCACGGTCTTGGTGCCGTCAGCGACAGTCGTATTATGCTCGATGTAGTTCTTGAGCCCTGCTACCTTCTCGGGCGTAAACAGGTTGTCAAGCGCGGCGCTCTTCACGCTCGAGGCATACTTCACCTGAATGGGCTTAACGTTGTCGACCGAAAGCTTGCCGTCTACGGTCTTAAAGTGACTCAGCGGAATCAACGACGCAGGAATATTAACCGTTACGATATCGCCCTTCCGGGGATTGTCATCGCCAGCGCGCTGCACGGTAATGAGCAGGTCTTTTGCCTTGCCGGCGAACTCGTAGGTGTCGGTATTGGTCTCTTTGTTGACCGTCTTGCTCGCCTTGGTAAACGACGTGCCGTTGATGACGACTTCGGTAAATCCGTCGACCTGCATAAAGTCGCCCAGCTCGTCGGTAAACGTGATGTAGCCGGATTTGGTCTCGTCGTAGCCCTTATGGATTTCGGTCGGATAAGGCGGCTCCGATGTAATGGCTTGTGAGATGTCGTCGAAGACCTTCTTGAGCTCTTCGGCATTGGTCGCCGACTTGTAGTAGTCGGAGTTTTCCACGCGTGTGCCAAGCTCGTCGCTCGCATACGACGTGGCATCGGGATAATTACTCGACACGGCGTGCATAAACTTGTTGACGTCGCTTGTCCCCTCTTTCGAGGGATCGTCAGCGGGGTCCGCTCCACTAAAGATGCCGATGGTATAAACGGTGGCCTTGCCATCCTTCATCTTCTTGGCAGCCGTCACGGCACCCTTGGCGACGTCAGAATCAAACTCGCTGAAGCTCGTTGGCTTGCCGTCGGTAAAGAACACAACGATCTTCTTGGCATCTGCGCGGCCAGAAGTGATATCCCCGGCCAGTTCCAGACCATAGTCGGCACGCGTGGCACCGCTTGGCTTGATTCCAGCAACTGTATCCTCAAGAACTTTCACGTTGCCGCCAGAGCAATCGGTCAAACCCTTCATCACCTGCGAGTTGTTGTACCAAAATTGCCCTTTCTTGTACTGGTCATTGCCGACCTTATTGGTCTTATCACCCGCAAACTTAACAATGGCAACCCTGTGCTGCCTATCGACACCCTCGATACCCTCGTTTTGCTTGGCAATGGTATTGATAAAGCTGTTCGCAGCGCTCTTCAGTGCATCGATACGCTTGGTGGAATCTCTGCCACCCATAGGATCATCCATCGAGCCGGAGGCATCCAGCACCATCACGATGTCGAGTGGCGTGGTGACTGTCACGGTTGAATTAGACGTCGAGGACATCGCCGAAAGCGTGGTCAAAAAGTCCGACTCTTCGTTTTCCCCGGTTGCCTTGACCGTCTTGTCGGTCCAGATTCGACCGACGTTTTGGGTTGTTACTTTATTACCGCCGTGGCCGGCTGCCCAGATTTCCCAGCGTCCGCTAGTATCGGGGTCGACGACCGTCCCGCTTACTGTCGGCCCATCCATTCCGGTGCTGGACCTGGCGTTGGCCTCGGGCAGCATGGCGAATGCTGCGGCTGGCAATACCAGCACTACGGCCAGTATCACCGCCAAGAGACCCCTCGTGTACTTACTCATCGCGTCTCCCTTCTCGCGGTCTCAGACCTTGCAACAGCCTAAAGTTACGAAATGAGACACAATTTGGGCAGGTGACACATGTTCCAGATTCTGTTTTGGGCGTGAGACAAATGTCTCACCAAAGTTGAGACACGGCGTTTTCGCAGGAAAACGGGTGCGACTCGGAGCCATCAGGCAAAAATGACCCGTTTTCCTCCGTCCTTGGGAGATCAAAGGCCGTTACGGATATGGCGCCATTTCAAAACTATGCCGGATTACGGGGCTAAAGTCGGAGCCCTCATCCATACCCTCATTTTTTGAAAAACGGCAGGCTGTCTACCTGCGGTTTTGTTTTTGGGATTTTCCGTATGGTCGGAGGTTCGCTATCCAGCTCCGTAAACCGGCATAGTTTTGTTCGTGGCGGCCCAACCGCGCGTTCACGCGCGGGGCCGGTGGGGCATTTTTGCCCCACCGGCCCCATCCAAACGCTACTCCGGCTTGGTTTCTACCGTGGGAGTCTTGTCCGCCGCAACCGGAGTGCGGGCGGTGTCCATGCTCAGGCAGTGTTTAGGACAGCTTTCGATGCACTCGCCGCACACCACACAAGCATACGGATCGATCGACCACGTTCCGCCCTTGCGATCGACCGCAAGCGCGCCCGCCGGGCAGCGGCGCGCGCACATGCCGCAGCAGATGCACACGTCCATGTCATTGACGATATGTCCGCGCAAGCGCTCGGGCGCCGCGAGCTTCTCCTGCGGATAGCACACCGTTACCGGCTGCTTGACCATAGAACCCAAGGCCGTCTTGGCAAATGTCAGCAAACTCATGCCGCGCCTACCTTTCCGTGCAGCTAATGCAGGGGTCGATGGTCAGGATAATCATGGGCACGTTGGCAAGGAGCACGCCCTGCAGCGCATGCGTCAGACCCGCCAGGTTATGCGACGTCGGCGTGCGCACGCGAAAACGGTCCAGGTTCTTGGTGCCGTTGCCGCGCACATAGTAGTACGCCTCGCCGCGCGGCTGCTCAATCACAACCTCGCCGCGCGCGCCGTCGGCCGGCGTGAGCTTGGTGCGCCCGCCGATACCGTCGTGCGGAATCTTGCCCACAAGCTCCTTGATGATGTCCATGGCCTGGGTGACCTCGGCGCAACGCACCTGGCAGCGGGCATAGCAATCGCCATCGGTAGCAACGATGGGCTCAAATGCAGCCAGGTCCGCATAGGCACCGTCACCGAACATGCGCACGTCATAATCCACGCCCGAGGCGCGACCGAACGGGCCGACCATCGACAGATCCAGCGCGTCCTTCTTGCTGATCACGCCCACGCTATGCAGGCGCTCGCCGCAGCTATTGTCGTCCAAAAATGTATGCACCAGGGTCTCGTAGTCGGGGCGCATGGCGTCGAGCGTCTGGACAATGCCCGCCAGCTCGGAGTCCTCAATGTCGTGCTTAAGGCCGCCGATCTCGTTAATCGAAAGGATCACGCGGCCGCCGCAGGTGCTCTCGAAGATCTTGAGAATCTGCTCGCGCAGGGTCCACGACCGATAGAACAGCGCCTCGAAGCCAAAGGCATCGGCGAGCAGGCCCAGCCACAGCAGGTGCGAGTGAATGCGCGAAAGCTCGTGCAAAATGGTACGGATATACTGCACGCGGCCAGGCACCTCGATGTCGAGCATGCGCTCGCAGGCGCTGGCATAGCCGCAGCTGTGGCCCACGGCGCAAATGCCGCAGATGCGCTCGGCGATGTAGCCAAACTGGTGCATGTCACGCTTTTCGGTGAGCTTCTCGAGTCCGCGGTGCACAAAACCGATCTGCGGAATTGCCTCGATGACGCGGTCGTCCTCGATCACTAGGTCCAGATGAAGCGGCTCGGGCAGCACCGGGTGCTGCGGGCCAAACGGAATGACGGAGCGATGTGCCATGGGCCTTACGCCTCCTTTTTCTGCTTGTCGCGGGCGGCCTTGGCGGCAAGCACCGCGCGGACCTTGGCTGCTTTCTCGGGATCCATGGCAGCGAGCTTTGCCTCCATCTCGGCAGCCTTGAGCGCGACCTTGGCAGCGGCCTCATCGTGCTGAGCATCGGAACCGGCAGCCGCAGCGGGCTGAGCGACGGCAGCGCCCGCAGCCCGTCCCCCTTCATCCGGCTGTGCCAGCGGTAAGTCCACAGCAACGGTTCGCGGTAGACGCTG
>CAJMRO010000076.1:0-8817 GCA_905215825.1 uncultured bacterium | reverse complement strand
CACGGCAGGCCCGCGCGTGTCGCCCCCGGCGCGCAGCAATGCCGTTCCCATATTGAGTAGAAGCGCCGCAACCATGGCGGCAAAATAGCAACGAGCATAGGCCACGCCCTCGGCCAATAGTTCATGCGGCGTGTTCATAAGCACCAGCATGGGCTCAACGAACACTATGCCAAGAATCGAGAAGGCGATGCCGCCCACCAGCGCGAGCGTCATGGCCGTATGGACCGATCGGCTCAGGCGCTCGTCATCGTGCTGGCCAAAAAACTGGCCCGTAATGACCGCGCAGCCGGCACCGACGCCGACACAAAAGCCGATGCAGAGCTCTGTAAGCACCATCGTGGCCTGAATGCCACCCAGCGCGAGCTTGCCGCCAAACTGACCGACGATATAGGTACCGATAAGCGTGTATGCCTGCTGAAAAAACGAACTAAAAAAGATGGGAACGCACAGCGACAGCAGCTGTTGCCAGATGACACCCTGCGTTACATCGATAGCCGTAGATTTCTTAGCCACACGCCCTCCCCACTAGCGTACGTCATACAACAAAACGGCAATTTAAGACCAAAGCCGACACCAGCTTAGCACCGACCAGCGTCGGCCGAAACGCCCCGAACCACAGCCCGGTGCGAAATATCTGTTTAGTGATACAAACCCGGCTGGTAGTGATACTCATTGCTCACATGCGGACACAGCTGCCAAAAGGCGACAGCACTTGCCGCGGCCACGTTGAGCGAATCGACCCCGTGCGCCATCGGAATTCGCACGGCTCGGTCACAGCCCGCAATGGTCTTGGCGCCCAAGCCAGCACCCTCGGTGCCCATAAAGATTGCCAGGCGGTCAATCTCCTGCAGCGCGGGATCGTCCAACGACACCGAATCATCCGTCAACGCCATGGCGGCACAAGAAAAGCCGGCATCGTGCAGCGCCGCCAGCCCATCATGCGGCCATACGCGCGCCTCGCTGCCAATGCGCGTCCAGGGCACCTGGAACACCGTGCCCATGCTCACGCGGGCCGAGCGACGGTACAGCGGGTCACAGCACGTAGGGCTCACCAAAATGCCATCGACGTTCAGCGCAGCCGCCGAGCGGAAAATCGCGCCGACGTTGGTGTGGTCGACAATACCCTCGAGCACGCACACGCGCACCGGGCGCTCCCCCGCCGCCTCGACGACGCCGCCCAAGAACTCTTCAACCGGAATCTGACGCGGGCGACGGAACGCCGCGAGCGCACCGCGTGTCACGTTAAAGCCCGTCAGCTGCTCCATAAGCTCCATCGAGGCCACGAACACGGGAACCGGGCCCGCACCTTCGCGTACCGCCAGGCGCTCAAACAGCGGCATCATCTGGTCGAGCCAGCGTTCGCCCAAAAGAAAGCTCACCGGCTCGTATCCGGCGCGAACCGCACGCTCGATGACCTTGGCGCTCTCGGCGATAAAGATGCCCTTTTGCGGCTCCAGCACGCAGCGAAGCTCACGCTCGGTCAGTCGCACGTAGGCATCGAGCCGCTCGTCCTCGAGCGAATCGATTTGCAGCACCTCAACGGCATCAGTCATAGCAGCCAGCCCGCACCTTTCTTTGCAGCACCTATACAAATATCGGGGCAACGCCATGCGCTACCCCGCCACTCATTCCAACCCGATAATACCGAAGGGATAAACGGGTTTACACATCAACGCGACGATACGTCACGAACTCATAATCGAGACCCTCGTCACCCTCGCCCGCGGCAATCGTAGCAACACCACCACGTCGCGCAATCTCCCACGCGGGATCGGCATCCAGATCGGGAAAGTACGTGTCCACGGCATGGATGCAATGGTTGTGCGTGACCTCGGCCTCCACGCAATACGGCAAAAACTGTCGATACACCTCGCCGCCGCCAATCACCCACGCAATGGGCTCATCGGCCACGGCGGCCAAGGCCTCGTCAACGCTATGCACCACGTCGACGCCCTCGGCAGCAAAACCCTTGTCGCGCGTGAGCACGATATTGCGGCGGTTCTTGAGCGGACGCCCGCCGGGAAAACTCAGCAAGGTCTTGCGCCCCATAATGACCGGGCAGCCTTTGGTGCACGCCACAAAATGGCGCATGTCAGCGCGATTGGACACGACCATATCACCCTCGCAGCCAATGCCCCAGTCTTCACACACAGCAACGATGGCAGAAAGCTTACACGTCATGCCCGCCACCTACACCGCGATGGGAATGTTCTTGACCTGCGGACCGTGCTCATAGCCCTCGACGATGAGGTCGTCGGTCGTAAACGCATAAAAGTCATGCACGTCGGGGTTCAGCGTTACCTTAGGCGCCGCAAACTGCGGACGCTCAATAAGCTCGCGGACGATATCGACATGACGGTCGTAAATGTGAGCATCGGCGATCACATGCAGTAGCTCGCCGGGAATCATATCGACCGACTGCGCAACCATCATGAGCAGAATGGCGTACTGGCACACGTTCCAGTTGTTTGCGGCCAAAATGTCTTGGCTACGCTGATTGAGAATCATGTTGAGCGTCGGCTTGTCGTCCTGCGGACGCTGAGTCACGTTATACGTCACGCTGTACGCGCACGGATATAGGTGCATCTCGGACAAGTCGCTGAACACATAGGTGTTCGTCATAATGCGGCGGCTGTACGGCGTGTGCTTAAGGTCGTACAGCACGCGGTCCATCTGGTCAAAGTCGCCCTCGGCATAATGGCTCTTCTGGCCAATCTGGTACCCGTAGGCTTTACCGATGGAGCCAGTCTCGTCGGCCCACTCATCCCAAATATGGCTATTAAGATCGTGGACGTTATTGGACTTCTTTTGATAGATCCACAGGATCTCGTCCATGGCGGACTTGAGCGCCGTACGACGCAGCGTAAGCGCGGGGAACTCCTCGCGCAGGTCGTAGCGCGCCGTGACGCCAAAGTTTTTAATGGTATAGGCAGGGGTGCCATCCTCCCACACCGGGCGGACCTTTTGGCCCTCGGTGGTGGTGCCATGGTCCAAGATATCGCGGCACATGGTTACAAACTGTTGATCAGCCTTGCTCATTGACCCTCCTGTCAGTCGCCTACAAGCGAGATTCATTGTAGCCCAGGCGCACGCGGCCCCACAGCCCAAACATAAGCCCTCATTTTCTGACATATGTCAGAAATTCCTTGCGCAAATCCGCACGTTCGCTATTCTATTGTTGACATATGTCAGATTTGGAGAGTGTATGGCAGGAAGACGCGAAAAACTGCGCCGCGTTAGAATCATCCCCGAATATCGCGGCTTTACCCCCGATGGCCTTGCCAGCGGAGACGCTATCGATATGACGGTCGACGAGCTCGAGGTGCTGCGCCTATGCGACCTGGAAGGCCTCAATCAGGAGGAAGTCGCCCAGAGCATGGGCATTGCCCGCGCCACGGTGGCGGCAATCTGCAGCCGCGCGCATCGAAAGGTGGCAAACGCGTTGGTCAATGGGCGGGCGATCGTCATCGAGGGCGGCAATATCGCATACTCCCCCATCACCACGACAACGGCCGCATGGCCAGCAAAGGAGGTCGACACCATGAGGGTGGCAACCACGTACGACAACGGCAACATCTTTATGCACTTTGGCCGCAGCGAGCAGTTCAAGATCTACGACATTCAGGATGACAAGGTGCTCAACGAGCAGGTCGTAAGCACCGGTGGCACCGGCCACGGCGCCCTGGCGGGCCTACTCGCCAACGGCGGCGTGGACACGCTCATCTGCGGCGGCATCGGCGGTGGCGCTATCAACGCGCTTGCTCAAACCGGCATCACGGTATATGCAGGTGCCCAGGGCAACTGCGACGCTTGCGTCGAGGCACTTATCGCCGGCACGCTCGCACAGAACGGCGAGGCCACGTGCAGCTGCCACGGCCATGACCACGAGCACGCCCATGAGCACGGCGAATCCTGTGGTTGCCACGGCCATCACGAGCACGAGGGCCACGAGGGCTGCGGCTGCCACTAACGGCACGGCACCGCGAACTCGGGGCGCGACGCTGAACGCAACCCAACAATCAAAGCCAACAACAAAGGCCACCCGGTAGCTTCCGAGTGGCCTTTGCCATATCAAGCTGGAATTACAGCACTATTTCTTATTACGCATCTGCGCTTCCATCTGGCGCAGCAGCTCCATATCGGACTTGGGACCGCCCGTACCCAGGCCGTCCATGCCGCCCAGACCCATAGCGTCCAGGCCAGGGATATTGGGCATGCGCATCCTCTTGCCCTTCTTTCCCTTTTTGCCCTTCTTGCCGCCGGCCTGTGCCTGATTGGCCATCGTGCGCATGCGGCCCATCATCTTATTCATCTCGCCCCACTGCTTCATAAGGCTGTTTACCTCAGTGGGGGTCACACCGGCGCCCATGGCGATACGCGCGCGGCGCTGGCCGTTGATGATGGAGGGACGCAGGCGCTCCTCCTTGGTCATCGACATGATAATGGCCTCGTTCTTGTCGAAGATGCCCTCATCCAAGTTGCCGCCCATCTGGTTGAGCGCGCGCTGGCCACCGGGAAGCATGCCCAGGATACCCTTCATGCCGCCCATCTTTTTGACGGCTTTCATCTGGTCGAGCATATCGTTCATGGTGAAGCCCTCGCGCAGCATACGCTCGGCAGCCTCAAGCTGCTCTGCATCGGCTGCCTCCTGGGCCTTCTCGATAATGCCAACGACATCGCCCATGCCCAAGATTCGCTTGGCCATGCGGTCGGGGTAGAACGGCTCCAACGAATCGGGTTTCTCGCCCATGCTCACGAACTTGATGGGCTTGCCGGTCACCTGACGCACCGAAAGTGCGCCACCGCCACGGGCGTCGCCATCGAGCTTGGAGATAATCACGCCATCAAAGTCGGTGCGCTCGGCAAACGTCGAGACCACATTGACGATATCCTGGCCGGTCATGGCATCGACGACCATCAGCACCTGGTCGGGCTTGACGGCCTTCTTGATGTCGACGGCCTCCTGCATCATCTGCTCGTCGATCTGAAGACGACCGGCGGGATCGACGATGACCACGTCGCGCAGGTTGTCGATGGCGTCCTGCACGCCTTCCTTCGCGATGGCGACCGGGTCCTTCCCGTCGCCGCGATAGACGCGCACCCCCATCTCGTCGCCGAGCGTCTGGAGCTGATCGGCGGCAGCAGGGCGGTACACGTCGCACGCGACGAGCAGCGGGCGCTTGCCCTGCTTGCGCATGAGGCCGGCGAGCTTGGCGCCGTTGGTGGTCTTGCCCGCGCCCTGCAGGCCGACGAGCATGATGACGTTGGGAATGCGACTCGAGAGGACGAGCTTCGAGTCGGTGCGACCCAAAAGCTCGGTGAGCTCGTCGAGCACGATCTTCACGACGTTTTGCGCCGGAGTAAGCGACTCGAGCACCTCGGCGGTGAGGCAGCGCTCTTTGGTGCGAGCGCAGAACTGCTTCACGACTTTGAAGTTAACGTCAGCCTCGAGCAGCGCCAGGCGGATCTCTCGCATGGCGGAATTGATATCTTCCTCGGTCAAGCGGCCTTTTCCGCGCAGGCCCGAGAATATGCCCTGCAATCGCTCGGAAAGACTTTCAAGCATGAATCCTCCAGTGTGGAATCGAAAAGTGCACAGCACTTGGGATTATACGCCAGGTGGGGCGCATGACGGAAAAGTCCTCGGGTAGCACGCGAAGACTGCACCGAAAACGTGGAATCGGGCGGCGAACTCGCGGGTCTTAAGCGAATGAGACAGGAGCCAGCATGATAGGAAGAGGTCGGGTGATTTCCCTCTCGCCAAGCGGGGCTCACCTAGGTGCGGGACAGGAGTTGAGCGATTTACCTCATCCTCAGCCCTTCCAAAAAGTTCACCGAATCACGGCAATCTCGGCACAAAAACCGAGGTATCCCACTGCACTTTTTTGTATCGCGAAACGTTCCATTGTCAAAGCAGAAAGGCGAACCAGGATGAAAGTTAAGCTGCAAATTGAAGGTTAACCAAATCGAAGGTGTACCGACCAGCTCGCCCCAACGAGACGATATGAGCAGGACATGAAAACATTGAGAGCCCCTGCTGCATGCGAATCCGTGGATTAGGCCGACAATGTGAGTGTCTAATTCAAAAGTGGCGACCACGCCACAAGCATGGAAAGGGGCTCTCTCATGTTGAATACTACCACCTTCGTCGGCCTCGACGTGCACGCGCGATCCATAAAGGCCGTCGCCCTCGACGCGATGACCGGCGAGGTCCGCTCGGCCACTTTCGCCTACGACGCGGCGGCCGTCGCAGAATGGGTGGGATCCCTCGACCCTGCCGCGAAGTGCGTCTACGAGTCGGGCGTGACCGGGTTCGACCTGCAGAAGAAGCTGTCCTCGATGGGAATCGACTGCGTCGTCGGCGCGGTGTCCAAGATGATCAAGCCCAGCGCCGACAGGCGGAGGAAGAACGACCGCAACGACGCGGAGTTCCTGGCGCGCATGCTGTCGGTCGGCAACGTCGTGGAGGTATGCGTGCCCGACGACGAGTGCGAGGCGGCGCGCGACCTGGTGCGCGCGCTGGACGACGCGCGCGAGGACCTGAAGCGCTGCAAGCAGCGGCTGTCGAAGTTCCTGATGCGGCACGGATACGCGTTCGGCGAGACCACCCCGACCGGGCGCAGGAAGGGCAACTGGACCGCCGCGCACTGGGCGTGGATAAGGTCGATCGAGTTTCCCGAGAAGGCCGACGACGACGTCCTCGCGTACTACGTCGATGCCGTCAGGCAGGCGATGGAGAACAAGAAGAGGCTGGAGAAGCTGGTCGAGGCAGAGGCGTCCAAGCCCCGATGGAAGAAGAGGGTCGACTCGCTGCGCTGCCTGAAGGGCGTCGACGCCATGACGGCCGCCGACATCGTGTTCGAGGCCGGCGAGTTCTCCAGGTTCAAGAACGCCAGGTCGTTCGCCGCTTGGCTCGGGCTCACCCCCTCCGAGCACTCCAGCGGGGAGAGCGCGAGGCAAGGCGGCATCACCAAGGCCGGCAACAAGCACCTGAGAAGGGTTCTCGTCGAGGCCGCGTGGCACTACATAAGCGCCAGCCCGCATCCGAAGGACCTGGCCAAGGGCCAGGCACCCGACCCCGCGGCGAGAAGGCACGCAGCCAAGGGCATCCGAAGGCTCGTGAAGAGGCGCGAGGAGATGCTGGGGCGCGGCGTCCACAAGAACAAGGCCAACGTCGCCACCGCCCGCGAGCTCGCGTGCTGGTGCTGGGCGGTAGGCCGCATGGTCGAGAACGGCTAGCCTTCGGGAAGGCCGTCCCGACATAGCGCGATCCATCCCATCCTGCGGTCTGATCCGAGGCCGTTGGGGCGAACCCCAGGCTCTTTTTCTGCGAGCGCCCAAGGCGCCACCCGCGACACGAGACTGTCGAATCGACCGAGGTAACCCCAGCCGTAGCAACGGATTGCCCAGCGCAGAGATGCGCCACGGGCGGATATTAAACTGCAAAGACGAGCGTCGGAGAGACACGCCGAGGTCGCCGCAGGAGGGTTGAGATAGAGGAAGGGCCTGACTCAGAAAACCTGGGCCAGGCCCGGTTTTGCCTATTGACAATGTCCTGCTCATATTAAAAAGGCCGCGTGGGATTAGTCCCCACGCGGCCGAAACCGTGCCAATTCGCTCGTTGTACCCGCTTACGCGGCTTGGGCAATCGCGCCAGATCCCGCATCGGCGCTCGTCCCGCTCGAGCTGGAACCGCCGCCGTAACCGTACTGGCGCAGAAGGTCCTCAAGCGAGCCACCGTTCGACCCGTTGCCGTTCGAGCTGTTAGACCCCGAGCTTGCGCCTGCGCTCGCCTGCGAACTCTCGTCCGAGCCCAGCGTCACCTGCACGTCTTGGCTCTGACCGTCGCGGTTGATCGTGACGGTAGCCGTGTCGCCCGGATTCTTCGAACGCACGGCGAGCATAAGATCGCTCGCGGAGGAGACCTTCTTGCCATCGAAGGCGGTTACGATGTCGCCCACCTTAAGGCCCGCGGAGTCAGCGCCAGAGCCGCTGCTCACCGCTGCGATATAGGCGCCCTCATCCACCGAGAAGCCGTAGCGCTGGGCCGTCTGCGCGTTAATCGTGGACAGGGACACGCCCAGCTGCGCATGCGTCGGCGTCTTCCCCTCGATGATTTGCTGGGCCAGGTTGACCGCATAGTTCACAGGGATGGCGAACCCGACGCCGGAATAGTTGCCGGAGTAGGACGTGATCAGCGTGTTGATGCCGATGAGCTTGCCGTCCTTGTCGACGAGCGCGCCGCCAGAATTGCCGGGATTGATGGCTGCGTCAGTCTGGATCATGTTAGTGTAGACCGTCGTGGTGTTCGACTGCTGCTGGCCGTACTGGTACGAGTCGGAAGAGTTGTCCATGATCTGCGAGCGGTTCGTAGCCGACACGATGCCCGTCGCCACCGACTGCTCAAGGCCGAAGGGGCTGCCGATCGACATGACCCATTCGCCCACCGTCAGATCGTCGGAATCACCCAGCTCCATGGCAGTCAGCCCCGAAGCGTTCTTCGCCTTGATAACCGCGATGTCAGAGCTGGGGTCGGAGCCAATGATGTCCGCATCGTATTCCTCGCCCTCGATGGTGACCTTCAGTGCGTCGGCACCCTCGATCACGTGATAGTTCGTCACGATGTAGCCATCGGAGGAAAGCACCACGCCGCTGCCGAGAGACGTCTCGGTAAGGGAATTCTGCGTGCTGTAGCCGTAGTAGCCGCTCTGCTGGTTGGTGTACACGTCGATAGCCACCACGGACGGCAGGCACTTCTGGGAGACGCTTTCCGCAAGCGTCGCATTCTCATCGGCATTGCCGCTCGTGGATGCGGAA
>CAJMRO010000075.1:0-8906 GCA_905215825.1 uncultured bacterium | reverse complement strand
CTCGCTGCGCTGCGAAACTGCGCGTGGAACGATATATAGGGCCCTCCCACGGGTGAGCTACGTTTGCATGCTTGCAACTACCGTGTATCTTCGCTGGTAACCGTTAGCATTAATCAATTGGTAAGCCGGTGCGACAAGGGGATTTCTCCTTTGTTGCACCGGCTTACTAGTTGGATTTCAATTTGTTTTCAAGCAAGAAGCCTCCCGTCCGGGGCTCACCCATATCGTTCCACGCGCAGTTTCGCAGCGAGCGTAGCGAAGCGAGAATGTTTGAGCATGGGATGATATATAGGGGCCTCCTACGGGTAAGCGGACTGCCCGATGCTAGCGGATATGCGCGGGTTTTCCGCCCCAGTAGAAGCGGCAGAATGCGCGTTTTCTTTTCTGGGGTTTGTCTACGAGCTCCATGGCTGCGATGGCGATGTCCTCGGCTGCGCGGGGGCGGCGCAGTACTTCGCCATTGATGAGCAGTGCCTTGAGCGACTCCGGATGATCGTGGAGATGGCGCAACGTCACGATTAGTTCTCGTGCGGTGGTGACATGCATGCTGGCGCCCATGCCGGTGAGCATCGTTGTGTTGGCCTTTTCCTGGCCGTATGATTTGCCCAGCAGGATCATCGGCAGATGAGCGCACAGGCACTCGGTGACGGTGAGCCCGCCCGATTTGAGGATTGCCAGGTCGCAGCCGTGCATAAGGGCTGCCATGTCGTCCACGTAGTCCAGAACCGTGACGTTTTCGAGCTTCATGGCGTCGAAGAGCGTCTTGAGGCGGGTGGCGTATTCCTCATCCTTGCCCGGCAAAAAGACAAAGTGCATGTCCTCGAAGCTGCGCAGGAAGGGGAGGGTGCGGTCCATCTCCGCGCGAAAGCGAACGTACGGTTGAGGTAAACTGGCGCCGGCCATTACCAGCACAATGGTCTTGTCGACGGGGAGGTTGAACTTCTGAAGTTCTTCCTTGCGACTGTAATCCGTGTCAAACCCGGCCCGAATGGGGATGCCTGTAATGCGAATCTTTGCTTCGGGGACCTTACGGGGGCGGAGCGTTTCGGCCATAAATTCGTTGGCAACACAGAATAAATCGGTGTCCTTGTGGGGCCACCAGCCCTCGACTTCGTAGTCGGTCGGTACGCAGATAACCGGATAATCGATACCCGTAATTACGCGGGCGCCCACGGCAACATTGGCTGCTGTGATGTGCGTTGCGACCACGGCTATAGGCCTGCGGCGACGAATATATTCGTTGAAGGCGGGGAACATAATACGCGACCATGCCGTGCCGCCACCCCAGAGAAGATGTCCCGTAAGCGTATATCGCCAAGTCAGGTCGTAAATGGGGCGCGTGGCTCCCGTAAAAGAAGCCGCGGTCTTATTGCCGTCGAATTTAATACGTCCAAAATCAAGGATATCGAGCACTTCAATTTCAATATCCTCAGGGATTCCCTTGGTGCCGCGGATAAGGTCCAATGCTTGTGCAATCGCGTTGGCGGCGGCTTTGTGGCCCGATCCAACCGATGCGTGCACAATGGTTACTAGGGGTTTTTGTGCAGGTGAAACGGTCATTTGCTCCGGTTGGGGAGTGCTTTGCGTGGGCAGGGGAGCGTCGTTGCTCGTCTGCGTTTGATCCATCGATAACTCCCCTTCAGCTTTGATACGCAATTTATCATTGTAGTGCATGAGTGTCATGTTCACGTAAATTTGGGTATGAGCGCAAAGAACGCCAATCTTTCGACAGGAGGTCTCTTCATGACTACCGATCAGCCGATCGATGTTGCGATTATCGGTGGCGGCCCCGCGGGCTATGCTGCCGCCATTTACGCTGCGCGTGCCAACCTAACGACGACTGTGATTGAGCAGGGCATGTCGGGAGGGCAGATTGCCACAACCAATGAGGTTGAGAACTATCCGGGTATTCCGCTCTTGAGTGGCGCCGAACTCGGCGAGCGTTTTCAGCAGCATGCAGAGGGCCTGGGAGCACAGGTTACATGGAGCATGGTTACGGGTATCGATTACGATGCCGATACTGCGCTGTTTACGGTGCATCATGATATGGGCGATACGCTGGCCTCGAGTGTTATCGCTTGCATGGGTGCTACGCCGCGATCTGCTGGTTTTGTTGGCGAGGATACGTATCGCGGTCGTGGCGTTTCTTATTGCGCGACGTGCGATGGCATGTTCTTTCGCGGTAAACAGGTCTTTGTCATCGGTGGCGGCAATGCCGCCTGCGAGGAAGCCCTGTTCTTGTCAGAAATCGCCAGCAGTGTGACCATCGTGCTGCGCCGCGACCAGTTTCGTGCGCCTGATGGTGTTGTCCAGAAAGTACTCGCAAAAGACAATATTACAGTTAGGTACCAAACTAGTATTGTGGAGCTCTCGGGCGAAGCCATGCCAACGATGATCGCCTTTAAGGACAATTCATCCGGGGAAATTCATACCGAGTCATTTGAGCCCGGCTCTTTCGGCATCTTTGTCTATACCGGGACGCAACCCCATACCGAACTTGTCGAGCATCTAGTCGATCTGGCGCCTGATGGCGGCATTCTGACTGATGAATCCATGGCGACCCGCACGCCAGGTCTATTTGCCGCAGGCGATATCCGTTCCAAGCGTTTGCGCCAGGTTGTGACCGCGGTTTCTGACGGAGCCATAGCGGCAACCAGCGCATACGCATTTCTCCGTAGATAAGTACGATAATATATCTTATGTAAAGTTGCTATCTTTAAACAAAGTGGTTGGACGGTGCATCAATGTGCTGTCCAACCACTTTTACTTGCCGGCTATGTGGTATGCAAAACTAGATAATCTAGAATACAATATAGAAAATGAACGGAGGACCTTTATGAACCACGTTAAACACGTTATTCCGATGTCTGATTCGTCGGTCAGCATTAAGCCTGAGGATATTCAGCCCACTGTGCTGCCCGATGCATTTATTGAGTCCGATATCGTTCGCAAACTCAATACGTTGAGTCTGCCGCGCTATAATCAGTTGCCCAATGTGACGCTCTACCGCGACCAGGTCATTGAGTATGTTGCGCTTTGGATGGAGCCGCTGTCCATTTGCGTTGAGCAGCCCGTCATTACGCCATCGATGATCAATAACTACGTGAAGGTCGGCCTGGTGCCTGCTCCGGTCAAAAAGCAATATGGCCGCGAGCAGATTGCCCGCCTGATTGCTATCTGCATCTTTAAGCAGGTGCTACCTATTGCTGCGGTGCAGGCACTCTTTAACATTCAGCGTTTGAGCTACGATGCCCCGACGGCCTTCGATTATGTGGTCGATCAGCTCGAGGCATCGATTCGTTCGGCGTTTTCCGTCGAGCAGACGCCGGTTCCCGATACGGCGCATCAGGTAACGCGTGAGTCGCTGCTTGTGCGCAGCGCGGTTTCATCCTTTGTTTCGAAGGCTTACTTGATGAGCTATCTCAAGTTCAACGGGTTTAATAGCTAGCCGACGTATAAAACGGGCGGGACAAAGAGCCATCTGTCGCTTTGTCCCGCCCATATTTTTGCTTGGTTGGACTTTATTTGCCCGAAGCTACGCCCATGCCGTAGCCGATGATGAGGCCGTGCATCTCGGCGTAATAGGAATCCAGGCCGTTGCAGGGCATGATGATGGTCTTGGAGCCGGGCCAATGCTCGACTATGCGGTCAGTAAGCGCCCGGGCTCCAGCTTCGTTCTCAACGTGATCGATGATGACCTCGCCGCCCGTAAAACCCTCGGCTTCCATGGTGTCGATGATCTTGTTGAGCATCTTCTTTTCGCCACGCGTGTGCCCGACGAGTTCGATTTTACCGGCCTCGCTCGCCGTGCCCAAAATGCGGATATTGAGCTTGTTGGCAATGACGCCGGCTGCCTTAGGGATACGTCCGGCTTTGGCCAGGTTTTCGTAATTGCACAAGCTGAAGAGGATTTTGCTGTTCTGCTCAAGGCTATCGAAGTATGCGCAAGCGTCCTCGAATGAGACATCCGGATTGCTTGCAAGATAGCGGTCGAACAGCAAGAAAATGAGGTCCATTTTGCCGCCAGCTGCGCGCGAATTGACTAGATGAATCTGCCGGTCGGGCTCCTCGGCAAGAACCATATCGCGAGCCGTTGCTGCTGCGTTGTAGCTGCCCGACACGCCCTCAGAGATCGGCATGCAGATGGTCTTGTCTGCCAATTTGAAGAGCTCGGCCCACTCCCCTACGCTGGGACAAGCGCTCGAAGAAGCGTTCGTCTCCGCCTGAACAGCGCAGTTGAGTTCATGAACATCGAGTGAAAGGTCATCGACGAATTCACGCTCCCCCACTCGAATTTTGAGGGGCGCAAATGCAAAGGTGGTATGGGGCGCAGTCGGTTGCCAATCGCGGAGGTTACAGCTTGAATCGGAGATAAGTGCCCAGCTCATAGAGGGTCCTTTCTAATTGTTCCCATACAATTATAGCCTTATTGCTGACCGATTGGGCCGCTATCTAGTATTCAAAACTAGATAGCGGCCTGCACTAAAGGCAAAAGAATGGACCCCATGACTCAAAGTCACGAGGTCCATATCCGTTTGCTTTATCTGAATACTTAGTAGCGAACGAAGATATAGTTGTTGTTCATGCCGGCGGCAACGGAGCTGATGATAACACCCGTGTTGTAGTCGGAAGCATGAATCATCTGACCACCACCGATGTAAATGCCGGTGTGGTACGAGTTGACCACAACGTCACCGGGCTGCGGATCGGACACACGCGTCCAGCCCATAAAGGTACCCGTGGTGCCCAGGCGGCAATAGCGACCAGTGAGGCAATAGCTAACAAAACCAGAGCAGTCGAAGCTGTTCGGGCCAATTCCGCCCCAGGAATAGGCGCAACCAAGCTTGCTGTATGCACGCGAGACAACAGAACCGCCATCGACGGACTGGCTCGGAGCAGAAGGCGTCGGAGCCGGAGCAGGCGTGGAGGGCTGCGGCGTCGGAGCAGGTGCCGGCGTAGGAGCCGGAGTGTTGCCGCCCTGGTTGTTGTTATTGCTGGTCTGACCACCGTTGTTGGTGTTCTCGGTCGTACCGGCAGTCTCGTTGCTCACCGTGGCCTTCTCGGCGGTACTGGCGTTGATACCGGCCTGCAGCGCGGCGTTGGCCTCGGCCTCAGCGGCAAGCTCAGCCTGCAGCTGAGAATCCAGAGAGTTTACGACGTTCTGGGCCTCAGCCTGCTGGGCGTTAAGCTCGTCGACTTTCTTTTGCGTGGCGGCGACGTTCTTCTCCTGCTCGGCCTGCTTATCGGTGAGCTGCTGCTTAAGCTCCTTGACCTCTTGAATGGTCTGAGCCTGCTTATCGGAAACTTTGCCGTAGTAGAACAGACGGTTGAGCATATCGCTCAGGTCATCGACACCCGTCAGAACCTGAAGCAGGCTCAGACCGCCGGTTTTGTACTCGCCGGCGACATAGGTCGAGAGCTTAGCCTGACCATCGGCGATCTCCTGCTGCTTTTGCGTGATCTCGCCGGCAGTCTGATCGAGCGCCTGCGTTTGTGTGGCGAGCTCATCGTAAATCTGCTGGGTTTGGGTACCGATCTGCTCGAGCTTCGTACGAGCAGCGGCAAGGTCGGATGCGGTATCGGCGTAGGCAGGAGCCGCGAGGCCCAAGCCCAAAACACAAGCGAGGGTTGCCGTAGCAGCGCAGCGTGCCATGTTTTTGTGCGTGTTTGCTGTGCGCATGTAGCTTCCTTTCCAGTAACTAAGGGTAACGGCTAGTCCACCGTCACCAGGCTAAAGAGCTCCACATCGTCATCAGACGGCGTGAGCTTCTCGCGCGGGTTGAGAAACGCAAGCTCAAGGATACAACCGTAACCGATAAGCTTTGCGCCCATATCTCGCACCAGTTTACCTGTTGCCTCGACGGTTCCGCCCGTCGCGATCAAGTCGTCCAGAATCAACACGGTATCTTTAGAGCTGATAGCGTCGGCATGGATCTCAATTGAATCGGTGCCGTACTCGAGCTCGTAGCTCTGGCTTACGGTCTCGCGCGGCAGCTTGCCCGGTTTACGTGCGGGAACAAAGCCGGCACCAAGGGCTACAGCCACCGGTACACCAACCATAAAGCCGCGAGCCTCGGGACCCACGACCTTGGTGATTCCCATGCCGGCAAAGTGCTCGGCGAGGGCATCGGTCATGGCTTTAAGCGCCTCGGGATTGCCAAAGAGCGGCGTGATGTCTTTAAAGATGACTCCGGGCTCGGGATAGTCGGGGATGTCGACGATTTGAGATTCGAAGTCGTACATTGCATGACCTTTCAATGGGTTGCCGGATAAGCGGCAGAGGTTATTTGGCCGCGGTGGCGGTGCCGGAGTGCGAAGGGGCGACGACCTTGAGCGGCTTTACGAGAGAATCCTCGTGCGAAGCCGGCGCGGCTATCTCTTCGTTTTTGGCCTTGGTGGACTCGGAGCGAGTGATTTCCTCATCGAGTGCATCGATGTCGGCGTCCTCGACCACGGCGTTGAGCGACTCAAAAACGCGGTTCTTGAGCAGCGCAGTGTGCACACCTTCCGTCAGGTCGTGAAGCTTCTTAAACGCACGCTCGAGCTTGGCGTCGCGCTCGTCATCGGAGGTATCCATTCCGAGCATGCTCACGAGCACCTGCTCAAACATCGAGGACTCGCGGTTGGCGGAAGACACGTACTGACGCAGGTTGCGCGGCTCGATATGGAAGCGTGACAGCTCGGAGCAGTAGCGGATGATCGGGAAATCGCGACCATCGACGAGCTCACGATTCTGCGGACTCTTGATGATGCGAATGAGGTCGTTCTCGGCGAGCGATCGGATAAACGAAATCTCGACGCCCAGCATATCGGGAATGGTCTCGATGGGATGCAGCTTTTGTTTAGTCTCCTTGGGCTCCGTCTTGAGCGGAACATCGGACAGCAAGCCCACCTCGTAGGCGAGCGTCGACAGGTCCGTGGCGTTTTCCAAGCGCTGCTTAATCACGTTGAGCGGCATGTAGCGAGTCTTCTGCAAGTGCAGGATGACCTCTAGGCGATCAACGTCCTCCTTGGAGTACTGACGGTATCCCTTAGGCGTACGATGAGGGGTAATGAGCCCCTCATCCTCTAGAAATCTAATTTTTGAGTTTGAAAGATCGGGGTATGCGCCTCGAAGTAGGTTGACGACTTGGCCGATACTCAGATAGTTGCGTTCGGCCATGCCCTACTCACCGGTTTCGATGCGCTCCGGCGTGCTCTCGTGGTAGATGAGCGTAAACGTACCGATCTGAACGGAAGAACCGTCGTGCAGCGGGGCCGCGTTGACAATGGCACCGTCGACCCAGGTGCCATTGAGCGATCCCAAGTCCTCGATGCGAGCGCCGAGGCCCTCGCGAATAATGCGCGCGTGGCTGCGCGAAACGGTCATGTCATTGAGGAAGATGCCGTTTGCAGGATCGCGGCCGATGGTGGTCACGTCGTCCTCGAGCTCAAAGGCGGCACCGGTCTGCGGACCCTTGACGATGGACAGAACGGGGGCGGTGATGCGCACGTTGGCCATGAGGTCGGGAACGGTGACGTCGCTTGAAGGCACGCGGAATACGCAGGTAGCGTCAGCAGTCTTATCATTCTGAGGCATATTGTTAACCATGTTGTCCATGACAACCCCTAACTTATCGCGGACGTGCCGCAAATAATGAACCGTACGTAATCATACCCCAACGAATCAGTCTTCGATTTCAGGGTTCAGAAAGTCGATGTCCTCGTCCTCGGGATGCGCGAGAGCCTGTTTAATGGCCACTCCGCCCTTAATGGAGTAGATGACAGCCGTGAGCATGGAGAAGATCACGCCGCCGTACACAAAGAAGATGCCGAGGGGCACCGAGCTTCCGTTGAGGCCCGGGAATGCCGTGAACGTGGCAGGCAGCAGATGCCAGCCGTCCACGACGGGGAACCCAAGCAGCATGAGCGAGAAGCCGGTCATGAGCAGCGCCGTTGCAATTTTGCCAGGAAAGACGACGTCAATGGGACGACGGTGATAATGGCGCACGATGAGCGTGCCGATGCCCAGGTAGATATCGCGGCCGATAATGAGCACGCAGACCCAGATGGGAAGCTCGCCGCGGACTACCAGGCCCAGCACGCCGGTAAACAGCAGCGCACGGTCGCAGATGGGATCCATGACCTTGCCGAGCCACGAGACCGTTTTGGTCATACGGGCAATCTGACCGTCCATCCAGTCGGTGGAAGCCGCGATGGCATAGATGACAATGGCGACGACACGGTTGTTGTCCGTCACAAACAAGTACAGGAAGACGAGCGTGAGGACCAGGCGCGTAAAGGTGATGAAATTGGAGATCGTAAAGATCTTATTCGACGGGTAATCGGAAGTGCCGATAAGCTCCTTTTTGATCTTCTTCTTGATGCCCACAGGACTCCCCCGCTGGTAAACGACAAAACTTTCGATACTATACCCGTTCTAGCGATGTCTATCCAGCGTAAGCATAGAGAGTCCAGACATGTGGAGGGCGCCTTTGGGCTGCGCTGGATTCTGCATTTGTGTACATCAGCCTCCAAAAGCGACATTTTTCGGCATCTTTGGTGGCTGGTGTACACGTTTTGATTCGGTGATTACATCGATCGGGAAAGTTGTTGCTTTAAGCAAATGCGTGCGGGTCGAGATTGGCTGGCACCAAAAGAGCCCATCGGCCGTTACGGCTTCGTTAGAAACGCGCCCCACCATGGATGGTGAACCCGAAAGGTAAGGCGCGCGGGCACGGCGACTCGGCCCGCGCGCCCGGAAGAGAAAGGACGAACCCATGGGTTACATGCTCGAGACGCGCGGGCTCACCAAGCGCTTCGGCCGCGGCGACCAGGCGCAGGATGCCGTGGCCGACGTGAGCCTTCATATCCGCGAGGGCGAGGTGTACGGGCTGCTTGGCCCCAACGGCGCCGGCAAGTCGACA
>CAJMRO010000074.1:0-9012 GCA_905215825.1 uncultured bacterium | reverse complement strand
GCCCATCGACAGCCCCTGTGGGCGGGCTATTGATGGACGGAGATGGCTGTCGCCGCGTTTTTGGTTTGCGACGGTCTACAACACTGCTGTAACCGCGTCGTTTTATCGTTTGTGATGGGGTCGTTGGGACCCACGGTGCTGAATACTCCGTTTTTTGCACGGTCCAAGGTGGGGTACCCTGAGACGAAGTAAAAAGATGTCTCATATTTATGCAGATACCGATAGGATTTATGCAAGATTCGGGTTGTAAACCGTGCGCGTGCACAAAACCGGTGCGGGGACGTCGGGAGGCGGCTCGGCTCCTAGGGCATTGACCGTGCAGAACGGTTAAAATCGGGACTCGGTCTTAGTTTTACTTGGAAGGATGCATATGGCTTCTAATGTTGATGCTTCTCTAGAGGGGACGCTCTCCTATATCGCGGGACAGCTTAAGACGCTGACTTCTATCGCCTCGCCTACGGGCTATACCCGTGCGGCGACTGATTATCTAATGGAAACGTTGCGCGATATGGGCTTTGGCCCCGAGCGTTCTAACAAGGGCAATGTGCTCGTTGAGCTTGGTGGTGAGGGCGAGCCGCTCGTGTTGGCGAGCCATGTCGATACCCTGGGCGCCATGGTACGCTCCATTAAGGACAATGGCCGTCTGCGTCCCACGACGCTCGGCGGGCATCAGTGGTCTACGGCCGATGGCGAGAACTGCACCGTCTACACGCGTGACGGCAATGTGTACACGGGTGTGGTTCTTAACACCGAGCCTTCGGCGCACGTGGCCGACGAGCCGGTCAAGACCATCGAGAAGAACATGGAAATCCTGCTCGATGAGAATGTCGACAGCAAGGACGATGTGCTTGAGCTGGGCATTCAGACCGGCGACATCATCGCTATGGATCCGCGAACCACGGTGACGGAGAGCGGCTACATCAAGAGCCGCTTCCTGGATGACAAGCTGTCGGCGTCGATTCTGCTGGGTCTTGCCCGCGCTGTTGCTGATGGCGAGGTGTCGCTTTCGCGCAAGGTGTCGCTGCTCTTTACCGTGTACGAGGAGGTCGGCCACGGCGGTGCTTTCGTGCCGGCCGACACGCGCGAGATGATCAGCGTTGACATGGGCTGCGTGGGCGACGACCTGGGCTGTACCGAGCGCATGGTGTCGATTTGCGCCAAGGATTCGGGTGGCCCCTACAACTACGATCTGGTGACCACGCTGTCCAATATCGCGCGCGAGCTTGAGCTCGATTATGCCATCGACGTGTACCCGCATTACGGCTCGGACGTCGAGGCCACGCTCTCTGCCGGCTACGACATCCGTCACGGCCTGATCGGCCCCGGCGTGTACGCGAGCCACAACTACGAGCGCAGCCACATCGACGGCGTGCGCAACACCTACGAGCTCGTCCGCGCCTACGTACAGCGCTAGGGGAGCAGCTTGCGACTCGGCTGACCGATCGCTAAGGCCCGATTTCTCGGGCCTTTTTTCGCTTTAGGATGTTTAGTATTATGATGTATGTAATCTATTAACTAAACATATAAATTACTTAACGAGGTGATGCGGTGTATGGATACGTCTGGGTACTTGTCTATGGGTGATGCCGCCCACCTGTTGGGCGTTACGAAAGCCCGCATATCTCAACTTGCCGCATCGGGAACGCTTGTGTGCGATATTGTGGGCGGCCGGAAGATGGTCGAGTACAATTCTGCGATCGCCTATCAAAAGGTCCGCAAACGAGGGCGCCGTCCTGCAGCCGATGTGGGACGCAAGTTTACGCTGATGTCGGCCGACCATGAGGTCGCGTATGTCTCATTTGATCCGACGCGCGAGTTTCCCTTTGAAATCGCCAAGGTCCTCGATACGCAACGAATGCCGTTTGGCACGTGCTCGAGCTCTTCTCCTACAGTGAATAAACGGGAGCTCAACGTGTGGTGGGGCCATCGGTCGGTGCCTGACGTCCGCCCCGGACTCGTCTCGCGCTATCGTGAACTGGGAATTGCCAGTGGCATCGAGGTTCCGGTTCGGTGCCTGGGCCTATCACTTTCGGATTGTTATTGGCTGCGACCGGCAGAATGCGACGGGCTCGAATGGCGAAACCTCAATTACTTCGAGAATGATTTTGAGCGATCGGCGCCCGAAGAGCGTTCGGGTTGGCTGGAAGGCATCGGTCTTAAAAATCCGGATAACACGTCCGAGGGCGAGCTCCCTAAATCGTGGATGATCCGAAACGGCATTCGCGTTTTGGCTAAAGGGTGCGGGATGGACGATCAGCGTCCCTTTAACGAGGCGGTTGCAACGGCTCTGCATCGTCGCTTGCTGTCGGAGGGCGAGTTTGTTCCTTATACGGTTGAGCGGATGTTCGATGGCCCTGTGTGTCTGTGCGACGACTTTCTAGACGGCCGCGAGGAATATGTTCCGGCTGTTTACGTTAAGAACGCCCTTGGCGGCCAGCGAGGAAGCTCGACGTACGACCGGTACTGCCGCTACCTCGGCAAGCATGGTGTCGATGAGGCCGCTGTGAGAAGGTCTATGTCGCAGATGATTGTCTGCGATGCCCTTTTGGCCAACAGCGACCGCCATTGGCGAAACTTCGGCATCATCCGCAATGTCGATACCCTGGAGATAAGGCCTGCTCCGCTGTTCGATAGCGGCAATTGCCTGTGGTACAACGTACCAACTGCCGTGCTCGCAGCTGGGGAGTTTGGGTTTTCCGCTAAGCCGTTTGGGCCCGACCCTTCCGTCCAGCTGGCGCTTGCGGACTCGCTCGATTGGTTCGATCCATCGCGGCTCAACGGATTTGTTGATGAGGCGATCGAGATTCTTTCGCAGAGCGAATGGGCGACGGCGGAGGGTCGACTCGAGGCCATTTGCCGCGGCCTCGAGCGTCGCGTAATCGAGGTTAGTGCCGCTGTTGAGGTGCTTCGACACGTGCGGCGATAAGCCTGCGGCTACTTAAGTGCGCCGGTCACCGTACCGCCGCCCAGGACGATGTCGCCGCGATAGACTACGACGGCCTGGCCGGGGGCGATGGCTCGTTGCGGCTCGTCAAAAGTTAGCAGCATTTGCCCGTCTTCGTTACGCGTAAGGGTCGCTGCCTGGTCTTTCTGACGGTAGCGGTACTTGGCACCTACGCGAATGCCGCCGGACGTGAGCTCTGCCTTCATGCGGTCGGCAGGGGCACTCCAGATCCAGTCATTGGCCGTGAGGGCAGCGGCGGTCAGGTCCTCGGCTTCGCCCAGATGTACGGTGTTGCTGGCGGCATCGACGCCCGTTACGTACACGGGGTGCGCCATCGCGACGCCTAAGCCCTTGCGCTGGCCTATGGTATAGCGCAGCGCGCCGTTATGGCGTCCGACCACGCTGCCGTCGCGCCACACAATGTCGCCCGGTGCAGCGGGATGTCCGCAGCGGCGCTCGATATAGCCCGCGTAGTCGCCGTCCGCGATAAAGCAGATGTCCTCGCTCTCGGCCTTCTTGGCGTTGATGAAGCCCTGCTCGGCGGCAATGCGGCGCACGTCGCGCTCTTTGTCCAGCCCGGCCAGCGGAAAGATTGTGCGCGACAGCCGCTCTTGCGTGAGCGAATACAAAAAGTAGCTCTGGTCCTTTTTGGAGTCCTCGCCGCGGTGCAGCTGCCAGGTGCCGTCGGGCGCCTGACTCGTTTTGGCGTAGTGGCCTGTGGCGATGTAGTCGCAGCCCATATCGAGTGCCGCATCGAGCAGCGCGCCAAACTTAATATGGCGGTTGCAGATGATGCACGGGTTGGGCGTCAGCCCCTCCTGGTAGGCGTTCACAAAGCGCTCGATAACGCTGTGGTCGAAGGTCTGCTGCAAGTCGAGCACATGGTGGGGTATCCCCAGACGCTCGGCGACGGCCTTTGCATCGGCGATGTCGCGGTCGACTTTGCTCATACCCGTTGCAGGATCGGGCGCGGGGCAGGTGAGGCGCATGGTGGCGCCGACGCATTCGTAGCCCTGGCTTTTGAGCAGGTACGCGGTCACGCTGGAATCGACGCCGCCGCTCATGGCGACGAGCACGCGCTTGTTGTGCATGGGGAGGTTCTCCTTGGTGGCATGTGGCCAAAAAAGAAAAGCGGCGCGGGAGGCTGGTTCCGCGCCGCAGACATTGTAGCAAGTTCGGGCGTCTCGTGGGACACCCTGATTGGATGGGCTCAGACTGCCGGGAGAGAGGAGACCGGCTCGTCCGTGGGCTCAACCTATGGGCGACAGGCCCTAGTCCTGGAAGAGCGCCGTGGACAGGTAGCGCTCGCCGGTGTCGGCAAGCAGGGCCACGATGGTCTTGCCCTCGTTCTCGGGGCGCTTGGCCAGCTGCAGCGCGGCCCACACGGCGGCGCCGGACGAAATGCCCACGAGCACGCCCTCCTTGTGGCCCACGGCGCGGCCGGTCGCAAAGGCGTCGTCGTTCTCGACGGGGATGATCTCGTCATAGACCTGGGTGTCGAGGACGTCGGGCACAAAACCGGCGCCGATACCCTGGATCTTGTGCGGGCCGGCTTGGCCCTTGGAGAGCACCGGGGAAGTGGCGGGCTCGACGGCGACGACCTTGATTTCGGGGTTCTGCTCCTTAAGGAACTCACCCACGCCGGTCACGGTGCCGCCGGTTCCAACGCCGGCGACGAAGATGTCGACCTCGCCGTCGGTGTCATCCCAGATCTCGGGGCCGGTCGTGGCCTTGTGGATGGCGGGGTTGGCGGGGTTCACAAACTGGCCGGCGATGATGCTGTTGGGAGTCTCCTTCTGCAGTTCCTCTGCCTTGGCGATAGCGCCCTTCATGCCCTTGGAGCCGTCGGTGAGCACGAGCTGCGCACCGTATGCCTGCATCAGCTTGCGGCGCTCGACGGACATGGTCTCGGGCATGGTGATGATCACCTTGTAGCCGCGGGCGGCCGCCACCGAGGCGATGCCGACGCCGGTGTTGCCGCTCGTGGGCTCGATGATGGTGTGGTCGCCGCCGCGCACGAGCTTGCCTGCCTTCTCGGCCTCGTCAATCATGTTCTTGGCGACGCGGTCTTTAACTGACCCGGCGGGGTTGAAGTATTCGAGTTTGACGAGCACACGAGCCTTGAGGTCCTCGTCGGCCTCAAAGTGAGTGAGCTCCAGGAGCGGGGTGTGGCCGATAAGCTGATCGATGGACGTGTAAACCTTGCTCATGGTGAACCTCCAAAGTGTTCAAGTTGCTGGTTGCCGTGTGGTTTCACGGTGCGTGTAGCAGCTAAACCCATAAACCTTATAGGTTGTTCGTTTAGCTGTTGGGAAGCATACTAGACACTAAAGCCTAGTAATGCAATAGGAAATAGAAGATTATTACGAGCTGATTAACCATCTTGACCGGAACGGGTATTTTCAAAACCAATTTTTCGGCTAGAATTTCTACGGACTAAATGACCGAAAGGCAGCACTATACATGTTGGTTTCTACAAAGGGCAGATATGCCCTGCGCGTTATGGTCGATCTGGCCGAGCACCAGGCGGCCGGTCGCATCCCGCTCAAAGAGATCGCGGCGCGACAGGGGATTTCCGAGAAATATCTCGAGAACATCTTGGCTACGCTCGTGCGCGCCAACATGCTTTCGGGCATGCGCGGCAAGGGCGGCGGCTACGTGCTCACGCGCCCGCCCGAGCAGTACACGGTGGGCGAGATCCTGCGCCTGACCGAGGGCAGTCTGGCACCGGTTGCATGCCTGGATGGCGACTGCAAGGGCTGCTCACGCTCGGATGAGTGCCCCACGCTCGACGTGTGGAAGAACCTGGACAAGCTCATCAACGACTACCTCGACGGTGTGACACTCGATCAACTTGTCGCTCCCAACCATGGCTACGACTACGTCATCTAACCCACACCTGCCATTTGGGGACGGGGTAGAAATGGTAGATTCTCTCGCCCTTTGAGACTTGACAAATAAGAAGGCCGCCCATTTTTGCGATGGGCGGCCTTCGTTTTGGGCTGTTGAGACGGGCACGGCCGGAATGGCCGTTTTAGTCCTCGGCGATGCTGTCGAGGATGCTGCGCGTGATGGATACCAGGATACTGCCCATAAAGGCCGATCCAAAGCTGGCGATGGAGATGCCCGCGCCCAGCAGATTGACCGACAGGTAGCTGGCCAGCTCGAGCATAAAGCTGTTGACTACGAGCTGAAAAACACCAAGCGTAATAATAGTGAGCGGCAGTGAGATGACGGTCAGGAACGGTTTGACGAACGAATCGACAATGTTCAGGAACAGTCCCACAAAGGCAAAGCAGACCCAGGTCTCGGCAAAGCCGAAGGGTTGGATACCGGGGACGAGGAACGTGGCGATCGCGATGGCGATCGAGGTGAAGAGCCAGTTAAGCATAAAGCGCATGGCGTGAATCCTTTCTTGCGCCGGGATTGCTGGCGTCGCGTGAAGCGGCTTACGGCGGCGACCTGGATGGTTGCGCGGGCGCGCCGCGGTGTTTGGGCGCCCATTGTCTCAAATATTCGTGGAGCTTACGTGCGCATATGGTTTCTAAACGGCGTTCGTCCTGAAAAACGCGCCGCTGGCAGAGAGTCTTGTCGCTTTAGTTTGGTGGTGTGCTACACTGCTACGGGCAAAAGCCACAGGCGTTGCCCTATTGCATAGAACGGGTGAACGATGCCCGATGTCAGTATCAACTTCGATGCCTTTTGGCGGGTTTGGCGGTGATCGATGAATATCGAGAACATGTTTGACAAGCCTGATGTCAAGCAGCTGGTCCACGCATTTAGCCTTTTGGACGACGAGAAGGATATCCAAGCGTTTTTGACCGATATCTGCACGCCGCGCGAGATTTGCGACCTTTCTCAGCGTTTGCAGGTTGCGCGCTATTTGGACGAGGGCGAGCCTTATGTTGAGGTTCAGGCCCGTACCGGCGCTTCGTCCACCACGGTGAGCCGCGTTTCAAAGGCGCTGAACGGCGAGTACGGTGGCTACCGCAAGATCCTCATTAAGTTGGAGGATGGCGAGTAGGCCAGCGACAACATTGAATTACGAAGAACCGTCCCTCTGGGGGCGGTTTTTATATGCCTGCAATCGGCTGGTGCGTTGGGTTCAGGTTGCTTTGTACCAAAAGATGGAACTGCGGTGACAATGTGTCCGCTTGGGCGGGTAGGATGGATGCATTGATTATTGCGAACGGTTTGAGCGGAGGACCATGCCTGTTCGAATCTATACCACCAATGCCGGCACGGATTTGAGCGATGCCGAGTCGGCGCTGCTTGCCGACCTTATTGCCCGTCACGGGCGTGCCGTGTTGCTGGCACCAACGTTTGCCGAGCTCGATCTGTGCCGTCATGATGCGGCGGAAGCCGGCATTTCGCTGGGTATCGACTACAAGACACCCGCATCGTGGCTTCGCTCGCTTTGGGAGCTTTTGGGCGACGGGCGCGGTTTCGTCGACAACCTGCAACGTCAGATGCTGTTTTCGGATATGATTGCCCGCCGCGACGATGCCGACCTGCAGCCGCTTTCGCGTAGCCAGGGCACGGTGCGCATGCTCGCGCGCATGGCCCGCGATGTGCTGCCGGGTGTGGCGGGGACGACGGCCGAGCGATGCGGTGGCAACAATTGCCAGCCTGAGCCAAAAAGCGATGCCGAGGCTCGTGTGTTCGAGCTTTTGCGCGCCTACGCGGGCGGTTTGGACCGTCGAGATATGGTTGAGCCCTGCGAGGCAGCTGACATTATGACCAGTGTCCTGGCCGATAGCCTGCCGGCGTGCACTCGCGTCGTATGCGTGCGCGGTATCACGTCGTTTACGCACGGTCTGCTCGAGCTGCTGTCTGCCGTGGCGAACAATGGGGGAGAGGTCGTCGTGCTGCTTGCCCGCGAGCAGGCGGCGATGCGCGAGGAGCTTGCCACGGCATTTGATGCCCGCGATGTGTTGTTTGAGATCGCGCCGCTGGGGAAGAACGCCGTCGCGTCTGATGTCGCTTGCGGGACCGCCGCTCAGCCTGCCTTTATTGAGGTCGCTGGCCCCCATGCCCGTGCTCATGCTTATGCGGACGCCATCGATAAGTTGGTGAAAGCGCACAAGGAGTCCAAGGCCGATAAAGCTACTGCAACGCCCGCCGACCCCGTGCGCGTGCTCGTCGTTTCTGCCCGGGCACCCCAGCTGTTCGGCGAGCTCGCCGCCCGTTTGGCGGCGCGTCACATTGCGGCCGAGACGACTGAGTTCACGGCGTTTTCCCAGTCCATCGCGGGCAGGCAGTTTACGGCGCTCGCCAACCTGATCGAGCGTATGAAAGCCGCCGACGAGGGCACCGCTTCCAAGACTGAGTGGTGGCCCGCGCCGGAGCTTACCGACTGGATCTACAGTCCGCTTTCGGGCGCTGATGCCGTCAATGCCCGTACCTTCGATAAGAATATGCGTCTCTCGCGCAGCAAGACTACCGCGGGCGTCAAGAGCCTGCTGCAGAGCGTTCAGGGCCAGGTGAGGGGCGCGCGCAAGGCGACGAGCGACGATAACTGGTTTAAGAACGTACCGTGTGTGGTCTCGGACGTGTTCCAGGCGCTGTGGCGTGACAAGCCCGTGACGGCGCTTAAGGCCATGCTTGCCGTTGCCGAGGCGTTGCCCGATCGCGCTCTAGGCGGCCTTGACGGCCAGGCCCGTCGCCAGGCAGAGACGGCTTTGCTGCGCCATGCCATCGACATCCTTATGAACGATGCTCGCGCGCTCGACGTGTCGCAGGCCGCGACCGTGCCGGTTCTCGACGGCGTTCGAACCAAGGTGGACAAGCGCAGTACCGCCTACGATTACGAGACCTACGAGGTCGATCGCACACCACGAGCACAAGTGCGCTTCGCGTCGCTTGCCGATGCGTCGGTTCTTCGCCCTGGCAGCTACGATGCCGTGCTGTTTGCCGATGTCGACCTGGACAGCTATCCGCTTTCGCACGAAGAGGGGCCGCTGGCCACGCTGGCGGCGAGCCTTGGTCGCGAGGGCGTGACGCTTGAGCTCGCGGCCTTGCTGCGCGTGCGCTTTGGCCACGCGATGCAGGCGTCACGCGGCCCGGTT
>CAJMRO010000073.1:0-9268 GCA_905215825.1 uncultured bacterium | reverse complement strand
CCGCGAAGGCCTCCGGCAGCAGATCGTCGAGCGTCTCGCCCGTCGCCAGCCGGTCTTTGAATTCCTGCGTCTTCTCGCGCAGCTGCTGGTCGGTCAGTTTTTTATACGGTTCTTCGAGCGCCATCACGGCTTCGACCTGCGGTTCGAGTTTTTTGACCTCCCGCTCCGAGCGGGTGCCGAACAGTTTTGTAAAAAGGCCCATAGGTCCTGTCCTTTCTACGCCGCGGAGAGCTCCGCGGCGGCTTTGCGTTCTAGTGTGTCATTATACCACATGCTTCCGTGTAAAAAAAGAAGAAATTGTGAATTTCGGCGGCTTGATTTCATGGAATCCGCCTGTTAAAATGAGCTTGATTTCCAAGGTATCGAGGTTTTTCTTATGTCGATTCGTCTCGTTGCCGTCGACGTCGACGGCACGCTCGTCACCTCCGACCAGCGCGTTCTGCCGCGCGTGCAGGACGCGGTCCGCCGCGCCGCTGCGCAGGGTGTCGAGCTCGTTCTGTGCACCGGCCGGGCAATCGGGGAGTGCTGGTACGTTCTGGACGCCCTGCCCGAGATCCGCTACGCCGTCACGCACACCGGCGCCATGGCGCAGGATCTGAAGACCGGTGAGCTTTTGTACCACTGCCCGCTTTCCGCCGACGACGCCCGTCTCATCTACAGCCATCTGCGCCGGTATGACGGGCTGATCAACTTCTTTTCCGGCGGCATCGTCTATAACTCCAAAGTGCAGATCGACAATTTTGAGCGCTACTACCCCGCCAGCTTCCGCTGGCTGTTTGAGCACTCGCACGAATTCGTGGATGATCTGGGCGCGCTCGTGGCCGGGTGGGACAAGGCGGTCGAGAAATTCTACGTCCCGTTTTCCGGGCCGGAGGTCTGCCGGCAGGCCTGGGCCGATCTTTCGCAGCTGCCGTATTTCGTGACCGGCGCGGGCTTCGTCGATCTGGAGGTCATGAACCCGGCCACCAACAAGGGCCTTGCCCTCGCGGCCCTGTGCCGCGCGCTCGGCGTCCCGGCCGAACAGGTCATGGCCATCGGCGACAGCGGCAATGACGCCGCCATGCTGGACTTTGCCGGCATCGGCGTCGCCATGGGCAACGGCGAGGACGCGCTCAAGCAGCGGGCGGATCTTGTCGCACCGTCCAATGAGCTTGGCGGCGTGGCCGACATGCTGGAGCTCGTGCTCCAAGGGAGTGTATGACGATGGGCGTACAGGATCTGACCCTTTCGATGGTCCTCATCGTTGCCGTCGGTGTGTTTCTCGCGTCCTTTATGGACGCCATCGCGGGCGGCGGCGGGATCATCTCCGTGCCGGTGTACCTGATGGCCTTCTCCGGCCTGCCCACCTACTATGTGCTGGGCACCAACAAGCTCTCCGCCGGCATCGGCACCATCTTCTCCACCGGAGCCAAGGGTGTTCGCTATCTGGAGCTGGCCGAAGGTTACATCCTGTCGGTTGCGCTGGATGAGAACAACGAGGCCATCGGCTACAAATTTGTCCGCGTAGGCAAGATGCTGGAATCCATCCGCCACGGCATGGACCCGAAAGAGGCGTACGAGAAAAACATCGGCACCTACGGCCGCTATGAGAACGCCGCCAAATACATCGATCCGCGCGAAGAATAAGGGACAGGAGGGAACACGATCATGGCTAAATTTGAAGGACAGGAAAGAAGAATGCCCAAAATTGAGGCAGCTCTGAAAGAATACGGAATGACCTCCCTGGAAGAAGCCAGAGACCTCTGTCTCTCCAAGGGGATTGATGTTGAGTCGATCGTCAAAGGCGTGCAGCCAATCGCTTTTGAAAATGCCGTTTGGGCCTACACCCTGGGCGTTGCAATCGCGCTGAAAAAGGGCATCAACAAAGCTGCTGAGGCCGCTGAGGCCATCGGTATCGGCCTGCAGGCATTCTGCGTGCCAGGCTCGGTTGCAGAAAACCGCAAGGTAGGTCTGGGCCACGGCAATCTGGGCGCAATGCTATTGCGCGAGGAGACCGGCTGCTTCTGCTTCCTGGCAGGACACGAATCCTTCGCTGCTGCCGAGGGCGCAATCGGTATTGCCAGAACCGCCAACAAGGCAAGAAAATCTCCGCTGCGCGTCATCCTCAACGGTCTGGGCAAGGACGCTGCTCAGATCATCGCCCGCATCAACGGCTTCACCTACGTGAAGACCCAGTTCGACTACTTCACGGGCGAGCTCAAGGTCGTCGAGACCATCCCCTACTCCGATGGTCCCCGCGCCGCCGTCAACTGCTACGGCGCCGACGACGTCCGCGAGGGCGTTGCCATCATGTGGCACGAGAACGTCGACATCTCGATCACCGGTAACTCCACCAACCCCACGCGCTTCCAGCACCCCGTCGCTGGCACCTACAAGAAGGAGCGCCTCGAGGCTGGCAAGAAGTACTTCTCCGTCGCTTCTGGTGGCGGCACTGGCCGTACCCTGCACCCGGACAACATGGGCGCCGGCCCTGCCTCTTACGGCATGACCGACACCATGGGCCGTATGCACTCCGACGCCCAGTTCGCCGGTTCTTCCTCCGTGCCTGCGCACGTCGACATGATGGGTCTCATCGGCATGGGTAACAACCCCATGGTCGGTGCCACCGTCGCCTGCGCTGTCGCCGTCGAGGAGGCCCTCAAGGCCTAATCGCGCTTGCGCGATGCTCATATAGTTGAGCTTTGGAGCCGCTATCCACCCGGGTAGCGGCTCTTTTTGTTTGCGCTGGCGCAGGGTATCTAATGCCGATATATCAGCTGGGGCGAAATACGAGATGTGAAGAGATGGAGCGTCAGAGCGTCCATGACGCCCACCTGCCATATTTGCCCTTTACCGATTTGACGAGTCTTTGCGGCCCCATTGCCGATCACCCGTGCGACAATGCGCCGGACGAGAAAGGAATCCGATGGAATCGACTGATGTACTGGTAATTGGATCTGGCATTGCGGGCCTTTGTGCCGCCATCGAAGCGGCACGCACGGGTGCAACCGTCACTGTGGCAAGCGCCGGCAAGACCATGAGTGGATCGAGCTTCTTCCCGGGTACCTGGGGCCTCGGCCTCATCGGTCCCGTCGACGAAGACGACGAGCAGGACCTCATCGACACCATCCAGACCGTCGGCGGCGGTGTCGCCGACCCCGAACTCGTCCAAACGTTCGTCCACGGCATTCCCCAAGCGATTGACTGGCTCGAGCAAGACCTGGGCGTTGAGCTCCAGCGTCCGCAAAGCGCCAAGAGTGCTCAACAAAAGCAATTTATCCCCTGCTTTGACCACAAGACGCGCATGTGGCGCGGCCTCACCCGCAAGCCCCTTGAGGACGCTCTGACGACCTGGATCGAGTCGCTCGGCATTCGCCTGCTCCCCCGCCATGAGCTTATCGACCTTGTTGAGGACACGAACGGCAGAATAACCGGAACCGTACTCTACGACCTTACCGAAAATCGAATCGTGCCCTTTGCTGCCAAGGCCACGATCATCGCAGCCGGTGGCACAGGCGGCCTGTTCGAGCGCAGCCTTACGTCGGCTGATGTGCTCAGCTCCTCGCAGGCCATCGCACTGGCGCACGGCGCAACACTTACTAATATAGAGTTCATGCAGATGATGCCCGGCTTCATCGAGCCCAGGCGTAACTTGGTCTTCAACGAGAAAACCTGGCGCTACGTGCATGTAGACCAGCCGGTAGATATTGCCGACGACAAGCTGAACGACCTGCTCGAGCAGCGCTCTGGATATGGTCCCTTCACGTCACGCTTGGCCTCCCGCGCTATCGATCTCGTCATCGATCAGGCAGGTGTCGAAGGCCTGGCACTCCACTACGACTTCCCCCGCGAGGATGTCCCAGAGTTTGTGCAGACCTTTGCCACCTGGCTGCAAGACGAGCACGGCATCGCCCCGACTGACGAGATGCGCGTTGCGATGTATGCCCACGCCGCTAACGGCGGCATCAAGATCGATAAGACTGCGCACACGGGCATTGAGGGCCTCTACGCTTGCGGCGAGGCGACAGGCGGCATGCACGGCGCCGACCGCATTGGTGGCTTGTCAAGCGCCAACGGCATCGTATTCGGACGTATCGCGGGCGCATCGGCAGCCCTCACAGCGCAGAAAGAGCCTGAGGCGGCCCTGAAGGCGGATATCACCCTCCCCCAGTACGGCATTGCCACAACAGATGCCGAACGCCTGACACACAGCCTTAGGCACACGATGAGCACCTTTTGCATGATCAACAGGACCGAAACAGGCCTATCCGAGGCACTACACGAGCTTGAGGGCTTGAAGACGGAGGCAACGACCTTGAGCACACAGAAAGCCCAGGACAGCGAAGTCGCAGCCCTCGCCCGCCTGCAATCGCAGATTCAGCTGGCACAGGAAATGGTCAAAGCCATGCGCAAGCGAACCGAAAGTCTCGGGTCGCACTATCGAGCGGATTAAACCGGACACCTATCTAAAGCAGAACACAACCAATCGATATCCATGGGCCCCGTGAGCTCGAAGCAGCACGGGGCCCATTCGTGTCCGCACGACAGCGTATCCTTATTCTGAATACAGAGCGGACAAAGCCCGCATAGAAAATAGACCAGCGAGGAGGAGATATGGACAGTAGAGATATCGAGAAGTGGCGTATCGAACTTGATAGCTACGCCAATGTGGAAGACGGCGTTGAGTATTGGCTCGCACGCGATTTAATGGAACCCATGGGGTACACTCGATGGGAGAACTTCGCCGAAGTTGTTAAGAGGGCAAAAGTCTCATGCGAAACAAACAAAACTCCAGTTGATTCCCATTTTCGTGACACCACGAAAATGGTAACTGCCGGTGTCGCCGCTCGCGCGGTTAAAGACTACAAACTTACGCGCTATGCATGCTATTTAATCGCACAGAACGGAGATTCAAACAAGCCAGAGATCGCGCTCGCCCAGGCATACTTTGCCGTGCAGACGCGCCGCCAAGAGCTCATAGAGCAGCGCTTCGCAGAGATTCAGCGCTTGCAGGCGCGTCACTCGCTATCCGATTCAGAGAAACAGCTCTCGGGTATTGCGTTCAAACGCGGCGTGGACTCCAAAGGATTCGCGATCATCAAGTCGAAGGGCGATGAGGCGTTATTCGGCGGCAGAAGCACGGCGGAAATGAAGCAGTAGCTCGGCGTACCCAAGAGCGCGGCATTGGCGGACAGGTTAGCCGATGTCCTCATCAAAGCAAAGGACCTCACGAACTCGATGACGGCCTTCAACGCCGAGGAACACGACTTGTACGGTCTGGACCAGATCAAACAAGAACACGTCGAGAACAACACGAGCGTGCGTGGCAGCCTCATCGACCGCGGAATTGTTCCCGAGAACCTACCGCCTGCCGAGGATACAAAAAAGCTCGAGCGTCGCGTGAAGGCAGACGAGAAGAAACTCAAGGAGGGTACTGACGGTTTCACCGATCCCCAGGGTAGACTCAATCTGTGAAAGCGGCCGCGCCCTTTCGGGTTCGACCCCATGCGAGGTTAACAAAAAAGCGACCAGCCTAAGCCAGTCGCTTTAACATGCTTTGGTGGGCCGTCAGGGGGTCGAACCCTGGACCTTGGGATTAAGAGTCCCCTGCTCTACCAACTGAGCTAACGACCCGATATCAACACGAAGCAAGAACTGGGGTGGGTAAAGGGACTCGAACCCTCGACCTACGGGACCACAACCCGTCGCTCTAGCCAACTGAGCTACACCCACCGTGTCCTGTGCGCTTCGCGCTCGACTATTATTGCAAGGAACGCCACGCGATGCAAGCCCCAATTTTCAAGAATTTTGAAAAGAGTTTTTCGAGCGCGTTTCGAGCAATTCCCACCGGTTCCATAGGAGTAAACTTGCCCCACTGCAAATCCTCGAAAGGACCGGCATGAAAGAACTCTCCAACCGCACGGCAACATTTACCGATTCGGTCATCCGCCGCATGACACGCATCTCCAATAAGTACGATGCCGTCAACCTGTCGCAGGGCTTCCCCGACTTCGATCCTCCGGCGCAGCTGCTCAACAGCCTGAGCACCATCGCCGCCGACCCCAAGCCGCTCTACCACCAGTACTCCATTACCTGGGGCTCCCAGGCCATGCGCGAGGCGCTCGCCGCCAAACAGGAGCACTTTATGGGCATGCCGATCGACCCCAACAAGAATATCGTGGTCACCTGCGGCTCCACCGAGGCCATGATGGCCGCCATGATGACGGTTACGAACCCCGGAGACAAGGTCGTCATCTTCTCGCCGTTCTACGAGAACTACGGCGCTGACACCATTCTCTCGGGTGCCGAGCCCATCTATGTGCCGCTCAACCCGCCCACGTTCGACTTTGACCGCGAGACGCTCGAGGCAGCCTTCCGCGACAACGACCCCAAGGCCATCGTCCTGTGCAACCCTTCCAACCCTTGCGGCAAGGTCTTTAAGCGCGAGGAGCTCACCTTCATCGCCGACCTCTGCAAAAAGTACGACGCCTACTGCATTACCGACGAGGTATACGAGCACATCGTCTACGCGCCCCACGAGCACGTCTATATGGCCACGCTGCCCGGCATGTTCGAGCGAACCATCAGCTGCAGCTCGCTGTCTAAGACGTACTCCATCACCGGTTGGCGCCTGGGCTACACCATCGCCCCGGCCCAGATCACCGAGCGTATCAAGAAGGTCCACGACTTTCTCACCGTGGGTGCCGCCGCTCCCCTGCAGGAAGCCGTTGTCACCGCCCTCAACTTCGACGACAGCTATTACGATGAGGTCCTCGACCTCTACACCGCCAAACGCGACTTGTTCTGCCAGGGGCTCGATAGCATCGGTCTTGAGCATAACGTGCCGCAGGGCGCCTACTACGTCATGATGGACATCTCTGAGTTTGGCTATGACAGCGACCTCGAATTCTGCGAGGACCTCGCATCCAAGGTGGGCGTGGGCGCCGTGCCCGGCTCGAGCTTCTTCCGCGAGCCCGTCAACCATCTGATTCGTTTCCACTTTGCCAAGCGGGATGAGACGCTTAACGCGGCACTGGAGAACCTCAAGTCGCTACGTGATAAAATCAAGCCGCGCGGGTAAGGACGGCCCGGCAACTAAAGCAACCAAAGAAGCCCCGCACCGCCCGCCACGTTGCGAGGCTTCTTCTTTTTATAGCGCTTTCTTAAATGGTTTAGAGCCCTATACTTTAGTCACGGAGCAACTCGTCCCAGAGAGAGGAATACTATGGCAGAACAGCAGCTTATCGGAGCGCTCGAGGCCGGCGGCACCAAGATGGTCTGCGCCACGGGCTATGCAGACGGTACGGTCCTGGAGCGTGAGCAGATCGCGACCACGACCCCGCAGGAGACCGTTGAGGCCGTCAATGCATGGTTTGCGAACAAGGGCATCGCCGCGCTGGGCATCGGCGCCTTTGGACCCACCGCAGTCAACCCTGCCTCGCCCCAATACGGCAAGATCCTGGAGACGCCCAAAACGGCATGGCGCTACTTCGACCTGCTGGGCACCATCCAAAACGAGCTCAATATTCCCTGCGGCTACGACACCGACGTCAACGTTGCCTGCTTGGGCGAGGTCACCTTTGGTTGCGCCCAGGGCCTCACGGACGTGGTCTACCTGACCATCGGCACCGGTGTGGGCGCCGGCGTGCTCTCGGGCGGTAAGCTCGTACACGGCATGATGCATCCCGAGGCCGGCCACATCCTGGTCACGCGCGACCCGCGCGACACCATCGGCGAGCATAGCGCTTGCCCCTTCCATGACAACTGCCTCGAGGGCCTCATCGCCGGCCCCGGCGTTAAAAAGCGCTGGGATGGCAAGAGCGCCGGAGACATGGCCGATGACCCAGAGGCCATGGATCTGCTCGCAGGCTATCTAGCACAGGCGCTCATGACCTACACGCTGTGCTACGCGCCGCAAAAGATCATCATCGGCGGCGGTGTGGCCGACCACACCCCCATCGTGCCGCTCGCACGCAAAAAGTGTGCCGAGATGCTCAACGGCTATATCGTCACGCCCGAGGTCAACGACATCGATAACTACATCGTCAACAACAGCCTCGAGGGCAAGCAGGGCATTATGGGCTGCCTGGCCCTGGGCGCACAGGCGCTTCAGTAGCAGACGCACCCACAGGGCGTGGCGCGCCCGGCAAATCCGACCTACGGAACGACGCCACCACGCCTCATATAAGCCCTCAAATAAAAAAGGCCGCCTAGGACCAAACAATACGTCCTAGGCGGCCTTTTTAGCGCACATCAGCGACCGTAAGAGATATCGGAGCACAACGCCCGTTGCCGCTCCACAGCAGTCGATCATCACATCGGTGATCATGCCGGCGCGTCCCGGCACAAAGAGCTGAATCGTCTCGTCGATCGAGGGAATCAGCAGCAGGAACACCGCCGTGGGCAGCAGCACGTCAAAGGTGCGCCGGCCCTCAAAATCAAAGGCGTGCGTTGCCAAGATGCCGAGCACCATATACTCGGTAAAATGCGCGCACTTGCGAACAACAAAGTTGGTCACCCATTCATATGGAAGTCCCACGCTGTGCAGGAAACCGCGGATAGCTTCCATGACCGTTAGGCTCAGCGAGCCCGACCCCGAGCCGGGAACCAGCGAATTGCCCCAGATCAAGAGCGCCATCAGGCAGGTTACAACCGCCCATTTTCGATTGATCTTAACCATGCAGAAGTTATGCCTCCGCGCGGAGCGGCGCGAAGCTGGCGGTACCGCCCTCGATAACGCTCAGATAGGCACGGCCCGTACGCTTGGCGGTTGAGGACTGCAGGCGCTCGATCTCTTCCTCGAGGATCTGATTGACGCGCTCGTGACGACGGTTTTCCATAATGCCGGCGGCAATAGCCTCGGCCCGCTCGATGCTCTCGCGCGAGATACGGGCAGTATCCTCGGGGAACACAGCACTGTGACGGCCGACATAGGCGGGGGCAGCAGGCTGAGGGGCAGCGACGGGAGCGGGGGCTGCAACAGGAGCGGGCTCGTCAATCTCATCCAGAATCGCGGTGGCGGCGGCCCACATGTCCTCGTGGCCCGAGTAATCGGCCATGGGAACATCAACCTCGAGCGAGGCGTCCGGAAGGTCGCCGGTGTCGATGCGATCTTGGGCATCAATCGATGCGGTGACGGCTGCAGGCTCATCGAGGTCATCGAGATCGATGTCCACGGCACCGGAGATGATAGGCATGCTGGCGAGGTTTGCATTGTACGGCGCAGCCTCAGCCGCCTGCTGCTGGGCAGGAGCGCCCCAAAGCGAGCTTTCGGCGGCACGGCGGGCGG
>CAJMRO010000072.1:0-9276 GCA_905215825.1 uncultured bacterium | reverse complement strand
ATGGGCGCTGCGGCCGGTGAGCCCGCCTGCATCGCCACGGTGCTGCGCAACAACCTGCGCTACGACAATTACGAGATCCTCGAGAACGACTACGGCATCTCGCTGCGCGAGCTTGTCGCCTTCGCCGACGCCACCTATACCGCCGGCGAGTCCATCACCCCGCTGATCAAGGCCATCAACGTGCTGCTCTTTAAACTCGAGGGCCAGATTATCCAGCGCCACCCCGAGTTCGACATGACCGACCGCCTGCTGCTCGACAAGATCGACCACGACACCGGCACGGTCACGCTCGCCGACGGCAGCGTGTGGCCGCTCGCGACCAACGACTTCCCCACCGTCGACCCGACGGACCCCTACACGCTCACGCCCCAGGAGCAACACATCATCGACAAGCTCGTGTCCGAGTTTGTCACCGCCGATCATCTGCATCGCCATATCGATTTCCTCTACACCCACGGCTCGATGTACAAGGTCACCAACGGCAACCTGCTGTTCCATGGCTGTGTGCCGCTCAACGAGGATGGTACCTTTAGCAGCATGAACTGCCTGGGTACCTGGCACGCCGGTCGCGATTATCTCGATTTTTGCGACCGCATCGCCCGCCGCGCCTGGCGCGTGGGCGACCGCGACGCCCTCGACTGGATGTGGTACCTGTGGATCGGCTTTAACTCACCCGCGAGCGGACGCCTGGTGCGTACCTTTGAGCGTGCCTATATCGCCGATAAGAGCACCTGGGCCGAGCCGATAGACCCATACTTTACGCTTACCAAGTCGCCCTCGCTCTGCGACGACATCATGCGCGAGTTCGGCGTCGCACCCATGGCATGTTCGCCGACCGGCCACATCATCAACGGTCATACGCCCGTCAAGACTACCAAGGGCGAGCAGCCCATCCGCGCCAACGGCAAGCTGTTGGTCATCGACGGCGGCTTCTGTCGCGCCTACCATCCCAAGACGGGCATCGCCGGCTACACGCTTATCTCGAGCTCGCGCGGATGCCGTCTTAAGTCGCACCGGGCCTTTACGACGGTTGCCGAGGCGCTCACCCGCAACGTGGACATCGAAAGCGAGACCAACCGCTTTGACGAGGCCGACCGCCGCCGCATGGTCAGCGATACCGACACTGGCGCCAAGATCCGCAGCCAAATCCAGGACCTACGCCTGCTGCTCGATGCATATAGAAACGGTGCTATCGAGGAGCGCGCCTAGCCCCGCCTGCGGGGATTGGCTAAACTTGCTGAGTTTGTCATCCCCGCGGCGCTCCGGCGCCACTCTAAGGCAGGTACCATGCAAAAGCTCCTTGCGCAGATCATGAAATTTGCGTCGTCGGTGTCATTGCCACGGTTATCGACTTTGGCATTATGAATCTGCTCCACTACGGTCTGGGCCTCAACATCCTGATCGCCAACACCAGCGGCTTTATCGTCTCGCTCATCTTTAACTACGTCGCGAGCATGAAGTACGTGTTCGCGCACAAGGAAGGCATGAGCCGCCGCCGCGAGTTCATTATCTTTGTCGTGCTATCCGTGATCGGCCTGGCACTCAACGACGGTATTGTGCTGGCCCTCAACGCCGGCCTGGGTCTCGAGGCCAATATCGCCAAGATTTGCGCCACCGCACTGGTCATGGTCTATAACTTTGTGACCCGCAAGATCTTCCTGGAGGGCGAAGAGACCAAGTAGCTCGACATCCCGATAGCCTTACGGCGCCCACAGTCGACGCGCGCTCAGCGAAGCATCGTCCGTGGGCGCCGCTCGTTTACGGGCAAATTTTCAACGTTTGCGGATTAGCTCTTGAATATTTGGCGAGTTCGTATAGTTCTTGCCAAAGACCTTACGTTTCCCATGCAAAAGCTCTAAAGTATCCTCTGCTCGATTCATCAACGCATTGGATGTGATTGCGTGCGCAAGGCACTGGCACAACCTCATACTAAGCAGTTCCTCAAGTTTGCTGTCGTGGGTCTTATCTCCTTTGGCATCGACTGGGGCATGCTCATTGCGCTCGTCGAGCTGTTCCACCTCGACTTTTTGATGAGCACCACGATCTCGTTTATCACGTCCGTCGTGGTCAACTACTGGCTCAGCATGAAGTACGTGTTCGATCACCGCGAGGGCATGAGCCGCAAGCGCGAGTTCACGATTTTCACCATCCTGTCGGTGATTGGTCTGGGCCTCAACGACCTGTACATGTTTGTGGGCGTCACGTTTTTGAGCATCGGCTACCAGGCCATGAAGGCCATCGCCACGTTCCTAGTCACCTGGTACAACTACTTTAGCCGCCGCTTCTTCCTCGAGGGCGCAAGGTCGTAGATTGCCGAACATATGCTTGAACGCAAAACGGGCTGGGACATCACGTTCCAGCCCGTTTTTTGTTTGCCGAGCTTTCTATAATTGCCGATAAGGGCGCGCGAGACGGATCACGATGCCGAAATGGGACACGCTTTCCCATGGGCCTCCCCGGGGAAACCGCATCCCAGAATAGGACCTCAAAACGGGACACAGTTTCCCAATAGAACTCCAACCGGAAAGTGCATCCCAGAATTCAGCTCAAAAGTGGGACGCGCTTTCCGGTTGAGCCTCGATTGGGAAACTCCGTCCCATTCGCATCAAAAAACGGGCGGCCTGGATGTTTGTCCGAGCTGCCCGTTCCGTGCGTTATGTTGAGATCCCTAGCCTGTTACGTAATACCAGACGACGTTGTCGCCGTTGGAGAGAACGTAGTTGCTGCAGGCCGTCATGGGCGTCGAGCCGTTGACAGAGTACATCCAACCGCTCGTGCCGCCATACTGCTTCTCGGCCAAACCGCCGATCGCGGCGACATACGTGCCGTACGATGAGCCGTGTGCGTTGACGGAAAGCCCGAGCGCGCATAGGGCGTCGTAGACGGTGGCACCTTCGTTAAAGGTATAGGTGCCGCCGGCGGACACAGGATTGCCCACGGCGCTCGATGTGACCGCAACCGTCACCGTGACGTAACTGGGCTCCTGCGTGCCGCCCTGGCCGCCCGAGGAGGCGGTTCCGCCGTTAGAAGCAGAGGCGCCGCCAGACGATTGGCCGCCGCCCGAAGAGGTACCACCAGACGTGTTAGAAGTATCGGCAGTTTCGGTATTCTGAGCAGCCGATACATCGCCAGACTTCTTGCCACGCTGGTCTTCAGACTTTTTGCCATCCGAGTTTTTATCCGAGCTCTTGTTCGAAGACTCGGAATCGCCCTTGGCGTCACCCGAGTCCTTGGACTTATCTTTCGCATCGCCCGAAGCCTTGGAGTTCTTAGAGTCAGCTTTGCCAGAAGCAGCAGCCGAGCCAGCTCCCCTGGCGTCGTTGGCAACGACGCTCTCCCCCGTCACGGCCTGAACGATCCAGTCGATGGACCAGGCACCGCTTGTGGAGGGATGGACAAACCCCAGCGAGACGACAATCAGGGCAACGCAAGCAGCCGTAAAAACGCCGACAAGTGCCTTGCGCCGCGGGGCGGACGCCGCCGAAGCGGCGCCCTTTTGCTTTGCATCGTCGAGCTGGATAAACGAGGAGTCGGGCTGCTGCCCGTTGGTCTCCTTGGGCTTATCGGGCATTACCGTCACCCTTGCCGCGCTTGGTCAGCATGAAGACGGCGATGAGCGCGAGGCCGATCACGCCGGCCGCGATGCCGACAATAGCGAGCGGGTTGAGGCCAGACTCCTGCGCGGAAGCCTCAGTGGACTTCTTGGCAGTGGTCGTGGAAGCGGATGCCTTGTCGGACTTGGAGTCGGACTTCTTGTCGGACTTGCCGTCCTTCTTGTCAGACTTCTTCTCGTCCTTCTTGTCGGACTTGTTGTCCTTGGTCCCGGTCTTGGTCGACACCGTCGTCTTGGTCACCGGCTTCTGACCCGGGGCGACAGCGCCACCCTTCGAGCCGGAGCCAGTGCCCGCGCCAGCGCCCGTGCCGGTACCAGCACCAGTGCCGGAGCCGCTGCCACCGTTAGAGCCAGAACCGCCATTGCCGTCAGGGTTAACGGCGTTCTTGGTCCACTTGGCATACAGCGTCATATCGGCCGTCACCGGCGTGCTGAAGTCATACGCCTCCGTGCAAGCCTCATCGGTGTACCAGCCACCGAAGGTGTAGCCCTCACGCGTCGGATCGGCAGGCTTAACCAGCTTGCCGTCGGCCGTAGTCTGGAAATCGACCTTGGAACCATCGCCAGTCTCGAACGAGACCTTAACGCCACCATTCAGCTTGAACAACGTGCCGGAATCGTTGATGTAGTAGAGGTTGCCCTTGGCGTCGCAGGCAATCGGCGAGTCGCAGTAGTTGTTGTGTCCCGTTGCGCTAAACGCACCGGTCGCCTGCGCGTCACCCAGCTTGTAGCGATAGACACCGCCGCCCGAGGTGTAGTTCACATAGTCGGAAGTCGCACCGTAGTTAACCGTGAAGTAGACATACGTGCCATCTGCCTGGGCGCTCACGAGCGGTGCACCCTTGATGCCGCCGATGGGAAGCGCGGAGCCATCAGCAGACGAAACCAACGTCGTAGCAAAGTCATTATCAAGGTCGACAATCGCCAGCGCAGAGCCACCGGAAACCTCGCCGCCGACAATCAGCTTGTTGCCATACAGCGTAGGCATGCAGGCGCATCCCGTAAGACCCAGGTCGACGACGCGCTCTTCGGAAATGCGCGAAGCGGCATCCGCACCACGCGAACTACCGTCAGAAATCGCCAAAACGTGCAGCTTGCCATCGCGCGAAATCAGATAAGCATGGCTACCGTCGGCGGAGAGCACACAGGAGGAGTTAACGATAGCCCCAACGGAAACGCTTCCAAGCACAGCGCCCGAAGACTTGCCGAGCATCTCAACGGTACCGGCGCTGGTGGGAACCAGAATAAAGCCGTCACCCACGGTAGCACCCGTCCAGTAATAACCCTCATCGGCGTTGACGTGCTGCCAGGAAACGGCACCGGTCAGGATATTGATGCGCGTCAGATGGCCGTTGTTATACACGCCCTTACCATAGTCGACATCAACGGTGCCGACATAGAGATAGTTGCCATCGACCGTCAGCTGAGAATTCGACTGAGCAGTTTTGCTCACAGGGTCGGTAACCCAAACCGTCGTGAGCGTATCGGCCGTCAGAGCCTGGACCGCACCGCCATCGAGCGGGACGATGACCAAGCCGTTCGTATAAATCGGACGCGTCGTGTAGCCAATCGTAGTCTTAAGGTTCGACTCGGCAAGCACCTTGCCCGACTCTGCGTCGATCTTAAGCAAGCGCTTGTTGACGGCGAGATACACGTTGCCGTTTACGACAATCGGCTCGCTCGCGTTGGGATACGTGGCGCCCGAGTAGGCCTTCCAATCGAACGTCCAAGAGCTTGGCAGCGCGCCCGTAGGGGTGGACACGTTCTCGACCACCGCATTGGAATTGCCGTTCCAGTCGGCTTTCCAATCGGTCGGGCGCGAAGCGCTCGGATCCACGACGATTTCGTCAGGATTGGGCACCGTGTCGCCGGCAGCATATGCCCAGACGATCTTGTCGCCCGACTTGAGCGCGTAGTCACCATCGAGCTGAGTCCCGGGGTCCCCGTTTACAAAGAACGACCAGGAGCCCGTCAGCTTTGTGCCATCAAGCGGGGACACGAGGCTATGGACATTCCAATAGCCGCCATCATTGAGCATCACGGAATCAATGCCCAGGGCATCGAAATAGGCAGCAGATGCATCCTTAATCGTCGTGCCCTCAACGAACACCTGCATCGAAGGATCAGTCCAGCGCTGAGCCTTATCGTCCTTCTTGCCGATGATCTCCATCGAAACGGAGACCTGACCAGGCATGGTGCCGTCGGAGCCATAGACCCAAGCAATCTCGTCGCTTGCCTTAAGCGTATAGGCGCCCGCACCAACATCAACAGGCTTGCCATTGACAAAGAACTGCCAATATTTCCAGGTGTTTTCGTCAACCTTCTCGCTCGAGAGGGTCACGTTCTTTTCGAACGGCGAGGTCAGCGACTCGAGATACCAGCCAAACGAGCTCTCCCCCGTTTTGGCGCCAATGCCAGACTTTTTAAAGATCTGCTCGGAAAGGTCAGCAGCGGTTGTTCCCTCGTCCACGAGAGCTGTCGTAGGCTGTGCCCACGTCTGCCGGGCGCCCGAAGCATCCTGGCCGATAACGGTGCAGCTTACCGAAAGCTGATCGGCAGGAGCGGGGTCGTTGTACTTCGAGTAGTACCAGACGACGGAGTCGCCGGCCTTGAGCGTGTAGCCGCCGGCGCCGACCATGGAGGACTTGCCGTTGATGAACAGCTGCCAGTACGCTTCGGTCGTCGGGTCGTAGGCGAGCGTGCGGCCGGAGTCGAAGGGCGACGTGATCGAATTGAGCGCCCAGCCCCAGGAGCCGTTGGGGTCGTAGTCGGCCTTGAGGCCGGTCTGCTTGAAGAGCTGCTCGGAGAGGTCGGCCGCGGTCGAGCCCTTCTTCAGCGTAATGCTCTGAGCGGCGGCCCAGGTCTGCTGAGCACCCTTGGCGTCGGTGCCGACGACCGAACACGTCGCGGAAACCTGCGTGGAAACCGTGCCCGTGGGATCCTCGTACACCAGCTCGAGCGTGTCGCCATCGCTCGGGTAGTAGCCCGTGGCATAAGAGTTGGCAGCCTTGCCATTAATATCAAAACGCCAGTACTTATAGCCGGACGCCGTGTTTTCCATCGCGAGCGTCTGGGACTTATCGGGGTTCGTAACCGAATAGGGAACGCCGCCGTCCGTGCTATAGCTATAGCCGGCGTCGTCAAGCACCTTGGCAAAGATGTCCCAGGCAGACATTTTTTGGGTACTCGACCACTCAAACGAGGCCGTCGGCACCCAGTCCACAAGGTCATAGGACTGACCGACATCGTGCTTGCTTACGCCTACAACCCTGACGTTAACGGAAAGAGACTTTTCGTCGGAAGAATTAACGAGCCAAGCGGTGCTCTTGACATCGTTGTTGCCGGCGTTTGCCACGACATAGGCGTATTTGCCCTCAGCCGAGGCGGGAAGCGTGATCGCGCCGGTCGTTTCGTCGGCGCCAAACAGCTCGTGGGCATTTGTGCCCTCAGCGTCATCGGCGAGATACCAGCGGTAATCGACGAGGGAGCCCTCGGGGAGTGCCGTCTCGTAATCGCCCCAATCGCCCGTTGCCATGTAATTGGCAGTAGGGGTAAGCGTTCCGCCGACCTGTGCAAGGTTGCCGCTCGAAGCGACATTAACCGATGTCAGGGTATACGCCTTGGCATCTTCGCCCTTGACGATGGCATAACGCGTGGAGGCATAGTCGGTGTTGTAGCCACCGTCGACGATGCACTTGAGGTACTTGCCGACGTACTTTTGCGAAATTACGAACGACGGCCTGTGCGCGTTCTCATCCGTCAGCGTCGTGAACGGACCCTGGGCGCTATCGGCAATCTGCCACGTATACGTCAGTTGATCAGATGTAAGCTCGGCACCCTTTGTTCCTGCAGACGTCTTCTCGAATGCAGTAACACCGATCTTTTCGCCACTCTTGTAGACAAACTTGGCGTCATCGCTCTGATCGCCGACGATCTTTTTGAGATACGTCAGGAACAGCTCGTGCGAGCCTGCGGCCTTAACGGCCACAGCAGTAGTCGCCTCTACGGTGTTATCGCCCGCAGTGGCCGACACGCTCACCCAGCGCTTGGCGTAGTCACCGGGAATCGTAAAGCTGCTGTCGGTTTTGCCCTCGACCACATGCCAGTCGGTCTTCGCATCAAACGCAGAGGAAGACGGGTCGACAGAGGACCAACGCCACGTGTAGGTAACGCCCTCGGTAACCGGCTCAGACGAGTAATCGACCGCCTTGTAGGCGCACGCCTCAATCGTAGAGCCAGTGTCCTTGGCGCCCTTGCTCGCATTGGTAAATGCAACTGAATCGAGCGTCGTCGCGCCCTTGGGCAGAATGCGGCCCGCCTTGGTCTCACAGCTATCGGAGCCGGGGATACCCTTCTTGGCCTTAGCGACCACCTTGAGGTAGCGGTTCGCGCACTCCTTGGTAACCGTGAAGGTATCACCAGTTGCAACCTGCTCGAACGTGCCGTCAGCAGAATCGGCCACCCACCAAGAAAAATCGACCTTGTCGGAGCCATAGAGGTCAGTCGGCGTGTCGTAGTTAAGGTAGCAGGCGGCAGCCTTAATCGTGTCACCGACGTTAGCGTTGGGGACGTTCTCATAATCGTCGCCAAATTCGGCGCCGTTATAGGCGAGAACGATATGGCCTAACGCGATCTGGTCACTCGCGGCAACAGGACCCGGCGTATTGTAGCCAACAGACGCGGGCGTCCCGAAAGAGCCGCTCGGACCGTACAGCTCCTGGCCATCGCCGACAACCTTAACGCGAATGTACTTGCCCGCAAGTTGCGAAGCGAGTTCGTCCGTGATCGTCAGCGACTGGGCGGTCTGGCCCGGAATTGCCTGATAGGCGGAATCCTCGGCATCGCGCACGTCAGACGCAAGCCACTGATAGGTCCAGCCGGCCTGTGTCGCAATACGCTTATTGGGAACCGCTTCGCCGTCGTAGGCGTTCGCCCAAAGCGTAGTGCCAGGGTTCAGCATCTCGGCCTTAACAGACGAATACGAGCTCGAATCGTCTGCCGAAGACTGGATGAGGACATAAGACTTTGCATCCAGTGCCGTCTTGGTAGGAACGGGCGCCTTGATGGTGTTCGTCGCTGTCAGCTTTTGGTTGTTGGCGCCCTTAGTCGGGCCGTAGATGACGTTACCGCTGGCATCGGTAATGCGTACGCGCAGGCACTTGCCGTTAAGCTGAGTGCGCAGGGCATCGTCCAAAACGATCGATGCGCCCGTCTGACCCTCGACAGGAACAAACGCGGAATTGTCCGCATCGCTCTTGTTGCTGATGTCGGCAGCAAGCCACTGATAGGTGCAGCCCGAAGCGCTGGCGCGCTTGCTGGACGAAGTCCAAACATTCGCATAGAGCGTAGTATTGCTCTGGATAAAAGCGGTGAAGTTAGAGCCAGCCCAACGAGAAGGCGACTGGCTCTTTCCGACGCTGACACAATTATTCGAGGAAAACGTAGCAGCGGCACGAGACGCGGCCTTGGCAACACTGGGCTCGCTGGCCACCGCAGTCGCGTCGCCGGTCTCGGCGGTGGTGTCAGACGCCTCGCTCGCCGGGGTGGCCGAAGCAGGGTCTGACGCAGCGGGGTCGTCCGATGCATCATCGCTCACGTTGTCAGGCGCGGCCGAACCCGTATCCCCAGTTTCGGAGGAGCCACCTGCAGCCGAATCGTTTGCG